>JAILFH010000072.1 GCA_024697645.1 Prevotella sp. | reverse complement strand
ACGCCGAATCCGATGAAGATGAACGGGAAGAACACCTTCTGGATGGCTACGGGGATGTTGTGCATCTGAGCAATCTCAACAACGTTCATGGTTGTTGCACCAGAGAAGAAGTAGATGCCGAGGATACCAATGATAAGCAGTGCGGAACCTCCCATGAGCATCAGAGTCAACTTCATGGCAGAATATTCCTTTGCACCACTACCCCACACACCAATCAGCAGGTACATAGGAATCAGGGCAACCTCGTAGAACATGAACATCGTGAAGAGGTCGATAGAGATGAAGAAGCCGAACACACCCGTTGAAAGCAGTGTGAACCAAAGGAAGTACTCCTTGGTGAGTGGCTTCAACTGCCAGGAGGCGAAAGTACCAGTGAAGACGATGATGCTCGAGAGGAGCAGCATGACGACAGAGATACCGTCAACGCCGATGGCATAATGAATATTGAGCGCGGGGAACCACGCAATGCTGTCGGTGAGAAGCATCACATCGGTATTGCCTGCTGCGCGCTGCTGAACGAAATAGATTGTCAGCCAAATGGACAGGGCCAGTAAGCATGAAGCACCAACCACCATCACGCCACGTACCTGATTGAGGTTCTTGGCCAGCCAAAGACCAAGCAACATCAGAACGGGGATAACTACAAATAATGTCAGTATTGTCATAATGTAATTTCTCGATTTACTAATTTACGATTTACTGAATTCTTTAAATACACAGCAGAACCAAAGTGAGTGCAACGGCTCCGGTGAGGAACCAAACCACATACTGACGCACATCGCCACTCTGCCACGGGCGGATCGACTCTCCTGCCTCGTTGGCGCCCCAGGCCATGAAGTTGAACGTGCCGTCAATGACGCGACGATCGAACCAGGCAATAGGCATTGAAACGCAGCGGAAGATGATCTTATGAGTGACAAACTGCCAGATCTCATCCTGATAGAAACGCTTGTAAGCAGCACGCCAGAGATTCGGGAACGTCTTGTAGAGACGGTCGGCAATGGGCTGCTTCTCGCCCTTATAGATATAGGTGGCGAGGCAAATGCTCAGGATGGCAATAATCGTAGAGGTTGCAGCAATCTGATGATCGAAGTGGATCACGTAGTTCGTGCCCTCGGCATTGACAAACTGTCCGAACGAGCCACCCCATCCGAGGAAGCCAGCCAGCGTGGTATAGACACCCACACCAACGGTAATCAGCGAAAGGATGATGAGAGGAACAGTCATCGACAACGGAGCCTCATGCGGAGTGTGATGAGCATGGGCTTCCTTGTTCTCAGTTCCCCAGAAGATTCCGTAGTAGAGGCGGAACATGTAGAAGGCAGTCATGGCGGCGATGCCGGTCATGATCCAACCCACTACAGGGCTGTACTGGAAGCAAGCAGTGATGATCTCATCCTTCGAGCTGAAGCCCGAGAAGAAGGGGATACCAGCGATGGCCAGACAGGATACGAGGAACGTGACATGCGTGATGGGCATGTACTTGCGCAGACCACCCATGAATGCCATCTCGTTGGAGTGAACGGCATGGATGACGCAACCGGCGCAGAGGAACAGACAAGCCTTGAACATAGCGTGGGTGAACAGGTGGAACATACCAGCCATGTAACCCAGCTGAGCGTGATTGTCGAACAAACCATCGTGGTGGCCAGGCAGGCAAACGCCGATGGCAACCATCATGAATGCAATCTGCGAGATGGTTGAGAAGGCAAGCACACGCTTGATGTCGGTCTGTGCACATGCAACGGCTGCAGCATAGAAGGCAGTGAATACGCCAACCCATACAACAATCGACAGCGACTGCGGAGCATACTCAATCCAGAGCGGGAACATACGTGCCAACTGGAATACACCAGCGACAACCATCGTAGCAGCGTGGATAAGTGCAGAAACAGGCGTAGGACCTTCCATTGCATCGGGCAGCCAGATGTGCAACGGGAACATTGCACTCTTACCAGCACCACCAATGAACATCAGCACAAGTGCTGTGGGCAGGATAAAGGCTCCTGCGGCAGCAGCCTTGGCTGCGCTACCAGCGATGAAGGGAGCAGCGCCATCAGCCATTACTACGTTGTCGATGAACGAGAAACTGAACGACTGAGTGTAGTAGCCGAAGATAAGGATACCGATGAGGAAGAACATATCAGCAAAACGCGTCACGATGAATGCTTTCTTAGAAGCAGCAACGGCAGCGCTGAGCGGATAGTAGAATCCAATGAGCAGATATGACGACACGCCCACGAGTTCCCAGAACATATACATCTGGAAGATGTTGGTGGCGAGCACGAGTCCGAGCATCGACATCGAGAACAGGCTCAGGAAGGCGTAGTAGCGCTGGAAGCCCTTCTCGCCATGCATGTAGCCGAACGAATAGATGTGGACCATGAGCGACACCGTGGAGATGACGATGAGCATCACCACCGAGATGGGGTCGATCAGAATACCCAGGTCGAAATGCAACTGTCCCAAGGGCAGCCACGTGAAGTTATAAGGCACAATCGTCTGGTAGACACCCTCAGCAGTACGTCCGTCAGTGAAGAAGTACTGGAACGCAGTAAGGTAGCTGATCAGTGTCACCACGCCCAGTGAGCAGGTGCCAATGAGGCCAGCCGTCTTGTGCGACATCTTCATTCCCGCAAGTCCTAAGATAAGGAACGTCAACAGCGGCAGAAGAAGTATCAAAAATGAATATTCGTACATAATTCTAATGATTTACCATTTCATGTTTTCAATACTGTTCACCTGGTCACTGTGGAAGTTGCGGTAAACGTTGATGATAATAGCGATAGCAACAGCACTCTCGGCAGCGCTCACACCAATAGAGAACAGTGTGAAGAAGAAGCCTTCGAGTTGTCCGGGGAAGAGAATACGGTTGAACACAGCGAAGTTGATGTCGACTGCGTTCAGCACGAGTTCAACAGAGATGAGCATCGCAATGAGGTTGCGACGGGTCACGAAGCCGAAGAAGCCAATAAAGAACAACATGGCACTCAGCGCGAAATAACACTCTACGGGTATCATTGCTTATCCTCCTTTCTTGCAATCATGATTCCACCAATGATGCAGGCAAGCAGGAAGATGGAGATGAACTCGAAGGGGAGCACCCATCCGTACTTATCAGCACCAACCAAGGCATTACCGATTTGTTCCATAGGCACCTCAGCGCCTTCGGTCATCGTAGCCATGTAGTCGAATAACTGGTTCTTGAAAAATACGATCATTACAGTTCCGAAGCCGATGAGAGCAGCCAGAGCGCCAACGATGATGCGGCTACCCTTCACGTGCTCCTCAAGACCTTGCAGCGTGCGCTTCGATACGAGTTGAATGGCGAAGATATACATCATCGTGATACCTCCGGCATAGATGCTGATCTGGGCGGCGCCAAGGAACGTGTAGTCGAGCAGGAAGTAGATACCTGCTACGCCAAAGAGAACAAAGAGCAGGAACGTAGCGGCTCTCATGATTCTCTTGGTCGTTACGCACATGATGGCCGATCCTAAGATGACAACGGCCAAAATGCAAAACATTACTAATCTTGCCATATTCCCTTACTTTGTTTTGGTGTTAAACTTACCGATTATGAGCGGAGCACCACCGTCGATGAGGTTGGGCAGCGAACCACCTTCGTAGACCTCCTTGTCGAGGTGCAGCACGAGTGAATCGCGGTCGAAAGTGGCATTCTCAAAATCGTTTGTAAACTCTATAGCATCGAAGTTGCAGGCGTTAGTACAGAGTTGGCAGAACATGCAGTCGCCAAGGTCGTACTGATAGTCGTCGAGCACCTTCTTTTTCTTGCCTGTCTCAGGATCCTCACCCATGTGGGCTGTAATCTTGATGGTTCCGTTGGGGCAAGCCTTCTCACACAATGTACAAGCCGTGCACTTGTAGGCGCCGTTCTCGTCGCGCTTGAAAACCAAGCGTCCGCGATGGCGACTGGCGACGTGCAGGGTTGTCTTGCGATTCTCGGGATACTGCTCGGTTGACTTCGGTGTGAAGTACTCCTTCAGAGTGACCTTCATACCCGTAGCCAGTGTCTTCACACCATCGACGAGTTCGCCGAAATATGATTTATTCTGTTCCATTGTTTCTATACCTTATTAAATATAAAGACCAAGTGCAACCACGACGGTCATCACCACGAGGTTGATGAGCGCAAGTGGCATCAGATATTTCCACTCCAACTTCAGAATCTGGTCGATACGCAGACGGGGGAATGTCCACTTAATCCACATGAGCAGCCATACTACAGCGAAGGCCTTGCCCAGGAACCAGACGATGCCGGGAATATAGTTCATCACGTTGTCGAACACTTCAATACCAATGTTGATGGGAGCCCATCCGCCAAGGAAGACGGTTGTGGCGATACCAGCAATGATAAAGAGGTTGAGGAACTCAGCCAGATAGAAGAAGCCGAAGCCCATACCAGAATATTCTGTATGGTGACCTGCGGTCAACTCACTTTCTGCCTCTGCCATATCGAACGGGCCACGATTGGCCTCGGCGTTACCGGCAATGAGGAATACGATGAAAGCGATGATGGCAGGAATATGGCCCTTCACGATAAGCCAGTTCCAGGGACCTGTCTGATAGTCGACAATCTCACTGACCTGCATCGAGCCAATCAGAATAACGGCGGTGATGAGGCAGAGACAGAGTGACATTTCGTAGGAAATCATCTGCACAGCGGCACGCATGGCCGATACGACAGAATACTTGTTGTTGGAACCCCAACCGGCAAGGAATACGCCCAGCACGCCAATTGAAGAAATGGCGGTGATGAGGAATACACCTACGTTGAAGTCGAGCACGCCTGCACCCTTGTTCCAAGGCAGGAACGAGAATGTTCCTACAGAAGCAATGATAACGAGGAACGGAGCCAGCGCATAGAGGAACTTATCGGCCTTGTCGACGAAGAAGATCTCCTTGATGAGCATCTTCAGTACATCAGCAAACACCTGGAAGATTCCCCAAGGCCCTACGCGCATCGGGCCAAGACGGCACTGGAAGTAAGCGCAGACCTTACGCTCCATGAAGATCAGTGCGATGGCGAGCAGGGCATAAGCCGTCAAGACGATGACGCCCACCAGCACACATTCTATAAGGATCGCCCAGAAATCACCGAGACCAAGTGTGTTTCGGAGAAGACCGTCGAACCATTGTGTTACTATTGAAAAATCAAACATAATTTACGATTTACTGATTTATGATTTAACGGTCAATATCTGGAATTACAACATCGATGGCAGCAGTTGTCGTCACGAGGTCGGCAATCTTCTCGCCACGAAGCATCGTGTCGAGTGCTCCAATCAGAGTGAGACCCATCGGACGCATCTTCATGCGGTAGGGACTCTTGTCGCCCTTCGAGTCGAGATAGACACCGAACTCACCGCTGGCACCTTCAACAGAGAAGTACCACTGTCCCTCGGGTACCTTGATGATGGGCTTCTGCTTCACGTAGAAGTCTCCCGCTGGGATGTTGTCGATGAGTTGCTCGATGATGTCGAGGCTCTGGTACATTTCCTGGATGTGGACATAGTAGCGGTCCATTGAGTCACAGCCTGTCAGCGTGATCTGCTTCCACTCTACTTTGTCGTACATGTCATAAGGATGGTTCTTGCGAACATCGTTCTCCCAACCTGCGGCACGTCCGGCAGGACCTGTCACACCGTAGTTGATGCAGTTCTCCTTGTCCATAGCACCAATCTTCTCCAGGCGGTTGTGAGTGATGACGTTGTCACCGAACACATCCAAATACTCCTGAATCATTGGGCGCAGGTAATTGACGAGAGCCTTCACGTTATCTACGAAGTTCGGGTCGATGTCGTCCTGCAGACCACCAATGCGGTAGTAGTTTTGGATGAGGCGGCCACCAGTGGTCTCCTCCATCACGTTGAGCACGTGCTCGCGGTCACGCATGCAATAGAGGAATGCGGTCAGGGCACCGAGGTCCTGAGCAACACATCCACAGTAGAGCAAGTGATTGTCGAGACGCTGCAACTCGTCCATAATAGTGCGGATCACCTTAATGCGGTCGGTGAGTTCAATGCCCATAGCCTCTTCAATGACACCGACGAGTGCGTGACGGTGCATCATGGCCGACAGATAGTTCAGACGGTCAGTCAGGGCGAGGGTCTGGGGATAGGTCATTCCTTCCCACATCTTCTCAATACCGCGGTGGATATAACCCAGATGAGGATAGATGCGCTTTACGGTTTCACCGTCGAGCACTGTCTGCAGACGGAGCACACCGTGAGTTGACGGGTGCTGAGGACCAATGTTCACGACATAATCGTCATCAGCGAAGAGCGGATTCTTCTTCGTCTTCAGGTTGCCGTCCTTGTCGAGTGTGAATTCAAGACCGAAGTCAGGCTCCACATCGTCCTCGAGCGTGTACTTGTCGTCAGCCTTGAAGTCCTTACGGAGGGGATGACCCTTGAAGTCGTTACGCAGGAACAGACGGCGCATATCAGGATGACCTAAGAACTTGATACCCAGAAAGTCATATACTTCGCGTTCAAGTAAATCTGCAGACTTCCAGAGGTTAATAACACTGGGAATCACGCAACTGTCGCCAACCTGCTTTGCAATCATCTTCACGCTTGTGCGCTCGTGGTTCTCGGTGTTCTCCAGAATGTAGATACATCCCAGACCTTCCTCACCGAAATCCTCACCGATGATAGTTACCAGGTAGTCGAAACCCTTGTTCTTCAGATTTGCCATTTCGGAGGCAAACTGGTCGAAATCAAATACGAGATTATTCAGTTTCATTTGCTCTCCTCCTTTTCTGCTTTAAGTTCGTTCACAAACTCTTCGGGGACTTCAGTCACCACCAACGGCTTCTTGCCATAGATGAGTTCTGAGTTCGAAACGCCGAGCTCGCGCTCTTCCTTGTTCTGCTTGTGGTTGACACCACCGAAGAACTTCTCGATCTTCACCTTGCGCTGCAGTTGCATCATGCCATACATGATAGCCTCTGGACGCGGAGGGCAACCGGGAATGAACACGTCGACAGGCACGATTTCCTCGATGCCCTTCACTACGTGATAACTCGACTTGAACGGGCCACCAGAAATGGCGCAACCGCCTACGGCAATGACATACTTAGGCTCGGCCATTTCGTCGTAAAGACGCTTCAGTGCGGGAGCCATCTTATGAGTGATGGTACCTGCGCACATGATCAGGTCGGCCTGACGTGGAGAGTTACGAGTCACCTCAAATCCAAAACGTGCGAAATCGTAGCGAGCACAGCCAACAGCCATGAACTCAATACCGCAGCACGATGTGGCAAAGGTGAGAGACCACAGCGAGTTCGAACGGCCCCAGTTGATAGCCTGGTCGAGAGAACCCACCACTACATTCACGCCACCCTCGTGGAGTTCGTCAACGATTTTCTCCAGCGCGGCGTTATCCTTAAACTCGTCATAAGGAATACTCTTGATGTGCGGCTTTCTTACTTCCATTCGAGTGCTCCTTTCCGCCAAGCATAAGCAAGGCCAAATACCAGTACCAACAGGAAGAAACCGATGCTGACGAGTGCCATCGGACCGAACTGCTTAACAACGACTGCCCACGGATAGAGGAATACGGTCTCAATGTCGAACATCAGGAAAAGGATGGCAAAGAGATAGAAGCCTACCGAAACAGGTAGCCACGAAGAGCCACGAGTTGGTATACCACTCTCATAGGGTTCACCTTTTACCGGATTGTACGAGCGCGGACCGATTAACTTGGCAACGACATAAGCGCCGAGAACCAAGACAACAGCCGTCAGGAAAACGGTAATTAATAAAGTGTAGTTCATAAAAGTTTTATAACGTTATAATGATATTGATGTATGCTACCTCAGCATTCAGCGTGCAAAGATACTAAAAAAAACGCAAATAAAAACTATTTTTATCAAAAATGTAACCTCTATTTTGCAATTCTCTTCGTTTTTGTTTGTCTATACTTCCCACATGAGGTCATAAAACAAATTATTTCGGAATTTCACCTCGATTTATGATGCTTCACGAGCATATTTCCATGGGTTGAAGTAGGGTTTATATAAAGCATGTCTTTAGACCTTAGAGAGCATGCTTTTATACCTATATAAAGCACGTGTTTATACCCCTATAAAGGCATCCTTTCTACAGTCAAAAGGATATCTCTGTAAGGTCGAAAGGCATGCTCTGTATAGTCGAAAAACATCCTCTGTTTAGCCGAAATGATTACTTTATATTAAATTAAGGTTTGCAATTGCTGAAATGTGGTCATTTTATGAACTATCAAGCGCAGGATTTTTGAAGTAAATTGCAATGTTTTTAACTAAATAGAAGTTGATTTATCTCTATAAACCCACACTTGGCGAAAAAAACATTTCACAACTTTTGGTCATCTGATGAAAAAAGCCTACCTTTGCACTGAAATAAAAGTAATTAGCAAGAAATTATGCCGGAAATTTCAGAACGTGGACTATTGATGCCCGAGTCTCCTATACGAAAACTCGCCCCGCTGGCTGTGGCAGCCAAGGAAAGAGGTGTTCATGTATATCATCTTAATATTGGACAGCCCGACCTCCCTACTCCACAAGTGGGACTTGACGCACTTAAGAAGATTGACCGAACAGTCTTGGAGTATTCTCCTTCGCAGGGAATTCGCTCCTATCGTGAAAAACTCGCACAGTATTATCACCGTTTCAATATTAATGTGACGGCTGATGATATTATCGTTACATCAGGCGGTTCTGAGGCAGTGCTGTTTGCATTCCTGAGTTGCTTGAATCCAGGTGATGAAATCATCATTCCTGAGCCTGCTTACGCCAACTACATTTCCTTCGCCATCTCGGCTGGAGCAGTGATTCGCACCATTGCCTCGACCATTGAGGAAGGTTTCTCATTGCCGAAAGTTGAGAAGTTCGAGGAACTGATTAATGAGCGTACGCGTGCTATTCTTATTTGTAATCCGAACAATCCAACGGGTTATCTGTATACGCGCCGTGAGATGAACCAGATTCGCGACCTCGTGAAGAAATACGATCTTTATCTTTTCTCCGACGAAGTCTATCGCGAATATATTTATACGGGTTCGCCTTATATTTCGGCTTGTCATTTGGAAGGAATCGAGCAGAACGTTATTCTCATTGACTCGGTTTCGAAGCGCTATTCTGAGTGCGGTATCCGCATTGGCGCTCTTGTGACAAAGAACGAGGAAGTGAAGGCTGCCGTGATGAAACTTTGTCAGGCTCGTCTCTCCCCTCCCCTGATTGGTCAGATTGTTGCTGAGGCTTCGTGTGACGCTCCAGAGGAATATTATCGCGACGTCTATGACGAATATGTAGAGCGTCGTAAGTGTCTGATTGACGGACTGAACCGTATTCCTGGTGTCTATTCGCCAATTCCTATGGGTGCATTCTATACAGTTGCAAAACTTCCTGTTGACGATGCTGAGAAGTTCTGTCGCTGGTGCTTGGAAGAATTCGAATATGAGGGACAAACTATCATGATGGCTCCTGCAGCAGGTTTCTATACGACTCCTGGAGCAGGCATCAATCAGGTGCGTATTGCTTATGTCCTGAAAAAGGAAGATATGGAGCATGCGTTGGTCGTTCTCAAGAAGGCGCTTGAAGCATATCCAGGACGCGTGCAAGACTAAGTTTGGCTGACAATCAGTCGTTTAGTCACGTAACCCCAAAACTGAATCATAAAGCATGAACTTTCCACTCTTCATTGCCAAACGAATCCATAGCGAAAGCGATGGACAGCGCATGGTGTCTCGTCCCGCTATTCGTATTGCTACGGCTGGTGTCGCTATCGGCTTGGCGGTGATGATTGTGTCTGTTTGTGTGGTTTTTGGCTTCAAACATACCATTCGTGATAAGGCTATCGGTTTCGGTAGCCACATTCAGGTGGGAAGTTTCATGACATTGCAGGCTGGAGAACAGACTCCTATTGCAATGACTGACTCGGTGATGCAGGCCCTGAAGGCAACTGAGGGCGTGAAGCACGTGCAGCGTTTTGCGATGAAACAAGGTATTCTGAAAACCGATCAGGATTTTCTTGGGGTGATGTTCAAGGGTGTTGGGCCAGAGTTTGATTCGACCTTCATTCATCAGAACATGATTGAAGGTTCTATTCCAGCCTTCTCAGATTCTGTGAGCAGCAATAAGTTGCTGATTTCCAAGCCAATGGCAGAGAAACTGTTGTTGAAGACTGGTGATAGGATTTTTGCCTATTTCATTGATGAAAATGGAGTTCGTGCCCGTCGCTTCACGATCAGTGGAATCTACGAGACAAATCTTTCGCAATATGACAACGTCATTTGTTTCATTGACCTTTATACCGCAGTTCGCCTGAATGGTTGGAAACCTGATCAGGCATCGGGTGCTGAGGTGACTGTGAATGATTTCAATCGTCTTGCCGAAACGGAGGCTATATATATTAATAAGGTGAATCGTGCGGTTGACCATTATGGCGAGACCTACTCTACTAAAACCATTCAGGAAGTGAGTCCGCAGATATTCTCATGGCTCGATCTTCTCGATGTGAACGTCTGGATTATCCTTGCGCTGATGGTTGCTGTTGCTGCGGTTACGATGATTAGCGGTTTGCTCATTATCATTCTTGAGCGAACAACGATGATTGGAATTCTGAAGGCACTTGGTGCCCGCAACAAGACCATTCGCCACACGTTCCTCTGGTTTGCTACGTTCATGATTGGACGAGGTCTCCTTTGGGGTAATATTCTCGGATTCGGGCTTGTTTTGCTGCAGAAGTACACAGGACTTGTCAAACTCGACCCTGCTACCTATTATGTGAGTACGGTTCCAGTTGAACTCAATTTGCCGCTGATTCTCTTGCTAAATATAGCGACGCTGCTCATCAGTGTGATAGTTCTTGTGGCTCCGAGTTATCTGATTTCCCACATCCACCCCGCCAAGTCCATGCGCTACGAATAAAGTAATAAAAATGTCGTGAATGAAGAGTTGTGTGTAATTACTCGTCAAGACATTTTTAATACAGATTGCAGCCCGTTTTTATGGTCTTTTTTGTCTAAAAGACTGAAAATTAAGCAGTTCTGCAAAAAAATCATTAAAAAAACGCTAATAAATTTTCAAATCAGACGAAACTTTTGTATCTTTGCACTCCAAAACGAAAGTTAGAAGAAAATTAAGAATTATTTAACGACAGTAATTAGAAAGAAAAAATGACAAAAGCTGACATTATCAACCAGATAGCAGCCACAACTGGACTGCAGAAGCGTGACGTAAGCGTCGTTGTTGAAAGTTTCATGGAGACCATCAAGAATAGTCTTCTTGACAATCACGAGAATGTGTACCTTCGTGGTTTCGGTAGTTTTGTAATCAAGCACCGCGCTGCAAAGACTGCCCGCAACATCCAGAAGAACACTACCATCACAGTCGATGCTCACAATCTGCCAAGTTTTAAGCCAGCAAAGAGTTTCGTCGACCAGATGAAAGAAGCCTAAGAAGGTTGTGCGTCTTGAATAAGGCGTGCAGGCTGAAACGAATTGAATTATACATCAATAATAACTTTTTTAAACTTTAAAGATTATGCCAAACGGTAAAAAGAAAAAGGGCCACAAGATGGCTACGCATAAGCGTAAAAAAAGACTTAGAAAGAACAGACATAAGAGCAAGTAATTGTCTGTCAGAGGCGTTGGGCCACCGCTCAACGCCTTTGTTTAAAAGGAACTAAAACCAAGTATTGGAAAAAGCAATGACAAGCGAAGTTGTAATTGACGTCCAACAGAAGCAAATCTCTATTGCATTGCTTGAGGATCAGAAACTCGTGGAGTATCAGAATGAACCACGGTCCGCATCCTTCTCTGTTGGAAACATCTACATGGCTAAGGTAAAGAAGCTGATGCCAGGGCTGAATGCCTGCTTTGTGGATGTTGGCTATGAACGCGACGCCTTCTTGCATTATCTTGACTTGGGAAATCAGTTTTGTTCTTATGAAAAATACCTGAAACAGGTACAAAGCGACCGAAAGAAACTTTATCCGTTCAGCAAGGCTTCACGACAGCCTGACTTGAAGAAAGACGGAAGCGTGCAAACTACGCTGAAACTTGGTCAGGAAGTTCTGGTACAGATCGTGAAGGAACCCATTTCGACGAAAGGCCCCCGACTTACGGGAGAGATTTCATTTGCCGGACGTTATTTGGTTCTTATACCATTCAACGATAAAGTGTCTGTGTCGTCAAAAATCAAAAGCGGTGAAGAACGTGCCCGCCTGAAGCAACTCATTCACAGTATTAAGCCCAAAAATTGCGGTGTGATTGTGCGCACCGTAGCCGAAGGAAAAAGAGTTGCCGAACTTGATGCCGAATTAAAAGTGCTCACGAAGCGTTGGGAAGATGCACTCCTGAAAGTACAAAGGACTCAACAGCGTCCGCAACTTGTATTTGAGGAAACAAGCCGAGCAGTTGCCTTGTTGAGAGATGTGTTCAATCCCACTTACGAGAGCATTCACATCAACGACGATGAAGTATTCAACGAAGTAAAGGACTATGTTTCACTCATTGCCCCTGATAAGGCACACATTGTGAAACGCTACACGGGCAAGGTGCCCATCTTCGACAACTTCAACGTCACCAAACAAATTAAGTCAAGTTTTGGCAAGATTGTAAATTACAAACATGGCGCTTATCTGATTATTGAGCACACTGAAGCACTTCATGTGGTAGACGTAAACAGCGGAAACAGAACACGCTCGGTAGAAGGCCAGGAGGCAAATGCATTAGACGTGAATTTGGGTGCAGCCGACGAATTGGCTCGCCAACTTCGTCTTCGCGACATGGGAGGAATTATTGTCGTAGACTTTATTGACATGAACCTCGCCGAAGACCGACAGATGCTCTATGAACGCATGTGCAAGAACATGCAGCAAGATCGTGCCCGCCACAACATTCTGCCGCTATCAAAGTTTGGGTTGATGCAGATTACCCGTCAACGTGTACGTCCCGCTATGGACGTCAGCGTTGAAGAAACCTGCCCCACCTGTTTCGGAAAAGGAACCATCAAGTCGAGTATCCTTTTCACTGAGCAATTAGAGAGCAAGATTGACAACCTCGTCAACAAGATTGGCGTGAAGAAGTTCTACTTGCATGTACATCCCTACGTGGCTGCCTATATTAATCAGGGTTTCGTTTCGTTGAAACGCAAATGGCAGATGAAATACGGAATGGGTGTTCACATTGTTTCCTCGCAGAAACTGGCATTTCTGCAATATGAATTCTATGATTCCAAGAAGCAATTCATTGACATGAAGGAGGAAATAGAAACAAAGTAGAGTTTTTTCTTATTCATCAACTAAAAAAGGAGCAACCACCCGATGAGGCGATTGCTCCTTTTTCTATAAAGAAATCTTTGTTCGCTTTGAAAGAATTTATTTGTTTACGACAATCTTGCGCACTTCACCATTGTTCATCTTCACAATGTTGATGCCCTTCTGAGGACGCTGCAGACGCTTGCCGTCAAGACTGTAGTAGGCAACAATCTTTACAGCGTCAGTCCCCTGCTCCATCGTCTCTTCGATTCCTTCAGTTTGTGTGAGCACATTCTGACGGTCAGCATTGATAAAGGCTCCGCGCTCTCTGTCGTAAAGCATTGCGGCAACCATCAGTTTTGTGGCCTTCTTAGCCAGAGCGTTGTTCTTGATGTTGAACTGAGCCGAATGCGTCTGCACCTGACCTTCCTCAACCTTACTGGCAAGACTGCTGGCAACACCACCAGTAACGCCCAGACCATCAATCACCACATGATCGTAAACCATATTGGTCACCGTAATGTCTTTTGTTGTCCAAGAGGCCATCTCTGGGTCACCGCTAAAATAGTCAGGCGTATAAAGGGCAGGATAATAGTTCATCTGATCCCATACGGAACCTTCACCCGAAAGTCCATCGGCAATTAGCGCATAGGCAATTCCATAAGGAGCATTACGACGATTCAGTTGGAAGGTTACATCAGTTGAGAAGGAAATGATGCCTGTCTCTTCGTCAAGAATAGGTGTTGAAAGTTCGATTCCTGCTTCAACGAGTTTCTTGTTTTCGTCATCGATGACCTTGCCAAGTCCCCACTCGCCTTCACCATAACCATAATAGACATCAGGCTTGTTTTCGTCATTAGGCTTAATATAGCGGTTCACCCAAACAGTTGGCATACTCATTCCATTGAGTTGGCTGCTATAGGTGTTCACCTGCATCGGGTCGCCATTACCGCCGTGAATGGCAAGTGCAACGGCTTCGTCGGCATATTGCTCAGCAACGTGGTTCATGCTGACTGTTCCGCGCGGACACCAGCCACACCAAGTTCCGGTGAATTCTTCTACCACGCTCATCTTCTTCGATTCCTTCAGCATGGTGATGATCTTTCCTTGTCCATTCTCGTTCTTCGTCTCGTTGTCAACGCCGTTGATTTTGCGCAGATAAATGTAGCGTGTAGCCAGACCCGTTATGGTGTCAGAAGGAACTTCAAAGACGATGTCGCGGCTCATGCCATAACCCGTGAGAGGCTCATCGAGTTCAATATGTACGGGATCTGACTCTACACGACCAGCGCGGACAGTATAGTCAAGACTATGAACACCTGCACTACCCGTTGTCGTCACGGTCACAGGAATCTGGGCTTTTGTTCCCAAGACAACGCCAGTATTTGGGAAATTTCCAATCGTAGCATTGTTAACAGGGAAGTTCTCTGCAACATCCACATGCTTGATCGTCGAATTAACAACCGTTCCTGTTGTTGTATTCAGAAGAATAGCTACTACGCTCAGTTTGTTGATGTTCTGTGTCAACTGATTTCCAGCCAGAGAGAAGACGGTGCTATGAGTCTGTGTGGCACCATCTACGATAGGAGCCTTGATACTGTTCGTAATACCTGAGGCCACATCTCTTGATGCAATTGCAACGTGATTGTAAGCCATATTGACATATGAACTCTGCTCAGCCCAATACCTCAGATTCGGATCCTGCATGTAGTAGTCCTTATAGTCAGGACGGCAGTAGTAGTTGGCCTGATACCAACTGCGAGTACTTCCTGTTAGGCTGTCGGCAACGAGCACATAGGCAAGTGCATAGGGAGCGGTTTCGCTGTTGTATCTGAAGGTGACCTTTGTGTTAACGGAGATCCTACCATTTGCTGCAAGAGTCAGGTCGCCAAGTTCAACTGAGGCTTCAGCAGGAATTTCGTTGTATTCTTCCACCAAGTCTGCAATGCCGAAAGGCTCACCATTCACACCTGTATATGGGTCGGCAGAGGTCGTGCGATTCACCATTCCATAAGGGAAACTAGGAGCATCTACTCCATAATTAATCGTCATGGGGTCATCGTTGTGAATGGCAATCGTAACTACACCGTCAGGATATTTCTCATTGAGCATTTCCAATGCAGTTGTTCCACGCGGACACCAGCCGCACCAGGTGCCTGTGAATTCCTCAACAAGTGTGCGCTTGGGTGAAAACTCCGAAAGCGTAATCATATAGCCGCTTGACTGAGCAGTAGAACTCGTGTTTGCATTGTCAACTCCATTCACTTTTGTAATCTTGATGGTGCGAGCCGTGCGGCCAGGAGCAGCATCGCCATCCATCGAAATCTTCACCTTCACAGGCTGTACATTCTTACCCTTGCAAGGCTCAGGCAGATCGAGATGATACTCTTTCACTTCGCCGTTTCCATCAGTAATCGTGTAATCGATGTTGGTGATATCGTTTACGCCCTGATTCGTCAATTCTACAGTAGCGTCGCCCTTACCATTGGCAAGCGAGAAAACATCTAGGAATGAACCAATTGAGGCAGCGTTTTCAGTGAATTCACCTTCGAGCAAAACCTGTAAAGCCAACTGGCCATAACCATTTCCACCATCGGCAGGGTCAAGCCAAGAAGACTGTCGGTCTCTCGTGTAGAACAGAAGCGCATTGGGGATATTCGTTCCGTCGTTAGTGATAAGCACAGGATAACCCGAATTAGGGTCAAGACTTGTGTCAGTGATTTCGAAACCAATTCCTACATAGACGGTCTGATTTCCTATAATATAAGGTTCCGTTTCAACTTCAATATAAGAATTAGAGACCAGATTCTCCTTGCTAACAGGAATCTTCACGTAATTGCTGGATGATGCTGTTGGAAGTGTTTTCGAAATCCAAACAAAGCAATTTTCTATGGCGTCGGTTCCTGCTAATTTAAAACGTACAGCCTTAATCTGTGTGCCTTGGATAAAACCGATGTCAGGTGTCAAGCCGATTGCAGCCAAATAGGAGTCAGGACTGTTTACACCCATTCCGGCAAGGGCTTCTTCTCCTTGATAGTAGCCCCACCACATCTGGTTCTCCCCCACTTCGATGGCCTTCTTCTGCTGTGCATGTTTGGGAGCGTTTTTCTGATTCAATGAGTAGTTTGAAGAGTTGGTCTTCAAATCACCCAAATAGAGTTGACTTCGATTGAGCAACCCTTGAGCATTGGCTATTCCTGTTAGTAATAGGAACGCCAATAATAGATTAATTCTTCTTGTCATAGATTTATATTTAAATTTTGGTAATTACACAACACTCGACCCAAATACATCTGAGATTTCCGAAATATACATTAAGTCTGAAGACTTTCACTCGGCAATGGCATCATGCTGAGCAAACTCAAATGATTCCTTGGTCTTTAGGTTTTTCTTATATTTTTATTATATGGTTTTTGTATATTGAGTTTTCGACCACAAAATTACTCTTTTTCTGCGAAACCACAAAACAGTTCCTGATTTTTATTTCTATATGGGTTGTCTTTCTTCGAAGAATCAATCTGAAAAGATTTATTTGTTTTTTGACGAAAGACCTACCGACCTACCATAACCCCTCGCAAACGCCTTCTGACAAAGGGCTTAAGGCATGGTAGGTCTTCTTCGCACACTTACCATAGACCTACCATAGACCTACCATCCTTCAACGTAAAAGCCACATCAAATAAAGAATTGAAAGTGTAATGAGAATATTGGAAAATTGGGAGTTCATGAAGAATCGCAAAAGTAAATCATTATTAAAAAAACTCTTCCCGTATCATAAAATTGATGGTAGGTGTATGGTAGGTCTTCACTGAACACCTACCATGTTTCAAAGCCTTTATGGCAGGGCATTTGCGAAGGGTTATGGTAGGTTGGTAGGTCTTAATGAAGAAAAAGTTATAGTGACAAATCATCATACAAAGCACACATCTTTAATATAGAGAGCATATCTTTGTACCATACAAAGCACACCTTTGTACCATAGAGAGCACACCTTTATACATATATAAAGCATACCTTTGTACCATAGAAAGCATACCTTTGTACCATAGAAAGCATATCTTTGTATCATAGAAAGGACATCTTTACATAGTCGAAAGGATTGCTTTCTATCGTCAGGAGCATCTCACTATATGCTCGGAAGCATTGCTTTGCTTACAACAAAGATTCATCGAGTTTTCTAATTTTTTCGGATTTTAATTGTCTTTTAGTTGCACAAGAAAAAGATTATTGGTAAATTTGCAGATGGAAAATGCGATTGAAATGACGAACCTATTAGATGCACTCAATGATAGTCAGCGAAACGCTGTTGTTTATTGTGATGGTCCGCAACTGGTGATAGCCGGAGCAGGATCAGGCAAGACACGTGTACTGACCTATAAGATTGCCTATTTGCTCCAAAACGGCATGAAGCCCTGGAACATTTTGGCACTGACTTTTACTAACAAAGCCGCCAAAGAGATGAAGCAACGAATTGGTCATCTTGTTGGTCAGGACAATGCGTCGCGTCTGCAAATGGGTACATTCCATTCGGTTTTCTCCCGTATTCTTCGCATTGAGGCCGAACAAATCGGATTTAATTCGAATTTCACGATTTACGATGAGGCTGATTCGCGCTCATTGCTCAAGACTATTATCAAGGAGATGAACCTTGACGACAAGGTCTATAAGCCAGCGTCGATTCATCATCTGATATCTATGGCCAAGAACCGGTTAATATCTGCACAAGCCTATGTTGCCGATTTAGAAGTTGCTGAGCGCGACCGTTCTGCAAAGATTCCTGAAACAGGCCGCATTTTCGTGGCCTATGAGCAGCGTTGTCGACAGGCAAACGCAATGGATTTCGACGATTTGCTCGTCATGACTTATCGCCTGTTTCGTGACAAACCCGAAATCTGCCAGAAATATCAGGAGCGTTTCCAATATGTGTTGGTCGATGAGTATCAGGACACCAACTATGCTCAGCAGCAGATAGTCCTGCAGATAACCCGCGAACATCATCGTGTCTGTGTGGTTGGCGACGATGCTCAGAGCATCTATGCTTTCCGTGGGGCAAACATCGATAATATCCTGAATTTCCAGAGGATCTATCCTGAGGCTCAACTCTTCAAGTTGGAACAAAACTATCGTTCGACTCAGCGCATTGTACAGGCGGCAAACAGTCTGATTAAGAAAAACCAACGGCAGATTCCAAAGGACGTCTATAGTCGAAACGACGAGGGCGAGAAACTCGTGCTCAAACACGCTTACTCCGACAAGGAAGAAGCAAGTATTGTCTGCAAGGAGATCAAGCGCATCAAGCGGCAGGACCAATGCGAATATAGTGACTTTGCAATTCTCTATCGCACAAATTCGCAGAGTCGAACCTTTGAGGAAGAAATGCGCAAGCAAGGCATTCCTTATCGCATTTATGGAGGATTGAGTTTCTATCAGCGCAAGGAAATCAAGGATATCATCGCCTACTTCCGACTCGTTTGCAATCCTGATGATGAGGAGGCATTTAAGCGCATCATCAACTACCCTACCCGAGGAATCGGAAACACTACTTTGCAGAAGATTTCTTCGGCAGCCAAAACTCATGGTGTCAGTTATTGGGAAGTCATTGCTCGTCCTGTTGAGAACGGGCTTAACGTAACGAAGGCAACCTATCAGAAAATTGCTGACTTTATGACGATGATGAGTGGTTTTGTTGCTAAACTCCCCACTGTCGACGCCTATGAACTCGGACGCGAAATCATCGTTGCCAGTGGTATTTCCAACGATTTGTATTCGGGAAGCGATCCTGAACAACTCTCGCGTCAGCAGAACTTACAGGAATTCCTGACGGGTCTGCAGGAGTTTGTCGACGTCAGACGTGAGGAAGGTCGAGAGCGGGAAGTCTTGCTCAGCGATTTCCTTCAAGAAGTTTCGTTGCTGACCGACCTTGACAGTGATGACGGTGAAGACAGCAAAGTGGTTCTGATGACGATTCATGCGGCCAAGGGACTGGAGTTCCCGACGGTATTCGTTGTGGGTATGGAGGAAAACATCTTCCCAAGTCCGATGTCGGCAGGTAGTCTTCGTGAACTGGAGGAAGAGCGCCGATTGCTCTATGTGGCCATAACCCGTGCTGAACGTCATTGCATTCTGACTTGTGCGAAGAATCGCTGGCGTTATGGCAAGATGGAATTCGATGTGCCAAGTCGATTCCTGAAGGACATTGACCCGCAGTTCATTCGTGTTGAAGGCGAAGACGAGAGCGGCGGTTTCGGTTTCACTCCCGGTCGCCGTATGCAGAATTCCCGTCCTGTGGCCACTCAGTTTATGGCTGATCAGCAGCCGAAGGTTACATCGCCTCGCAGGAAGGAACCTGCCGTTGATCCTTTCTCCGACCGATTCAAACAACAACTTGAACTGTCGAAGGGAAACTTCCGTCGAGTGACGAAAACGACCACATCGACGACTTCAGTTACTACTCCATCATCCCAAACAAATACTTTACTAAATGAAGGTAATGTCATTGAGCATCAGCGATTTGGAATTGGCACAGTCATTAAGGTTGAGGGCACAGGGGAAAACACGAAGGCAACCGTTGAGTTCAAGAATTCGGGCACAAAGCAGTTGCTTCTGAAGTTTGCCCGCTTCAAGATAATCTCGTAATAGACAGAGTTGAAAATCTACTACCTTATATATAAATAAGACAGAACAAAGGAAATATGAAAAGGAACGAAATAAAAACGGACTTGCGTTATCTGCAGTTGTTGGCGCATTCATTTCCTACCGTAGCCGAAGCATCTACGGAGATTATTAACCTGCAGGCTATTCTGAACCTGCCGAAGGGAACTGAACATTTCCTTGCCGACCTTCATGGTGAATATAAGGCTTTTCAGCATGTGCTGAAGAATGCTTCAGGAAATATTAAGCGTAAGGTGAATGATATTTTCGGAAATACATTGCGCGAATCAGAAAAGCGAGAATTGTGTACGCTAATTTATTATCCTGAGCAGAAAATCCAACTCGTGAAGGCTACTGAGGAGGATATCGTCGACTGGTATCACATTACGATACATCAGTTGGTGCTTGTCTGCCGCAATGTCTCCAGTAAATATACTCGTTCCAAAGTGCGTAAGGCACTGCCACAGGATTTTTCCTATATCATCGAGGAATTGCTTCACGAAAGCACTGACGACGCCAACAAGGCTGCTTATGTCAACGTGATTATCGATACGATTATCTCTACGGGTCGCGCTGACGATTTCATCATTGCTATCTGCAATGTAATTCAAAGACTTGCTATCGACCAACTCCATATTCTCGGCGATATCTATGATCGTGGAACAGGTGCCCACATCATTCTTGACACGTTGGCGCAATATCACAAATGGGACATCACCTGGGGCAATCATGATATGCTCTGGATTGGAGCAGCAGCAGGAAACGATGCTTGTATCTGCAATGTCATAAGACTTTGTCTTCGCTATGCTAATCTGCGAACGCTTGAAGACGGCTACGGCATCAGCATTTTGCCACTTGCAACCTTTGCAATGGAGCATTATGGAGATGATCCTTGCAAGCAGTTCTTGCCCAAAACGAGTGGCGGTTCCGCACAGTTGGATGAGAAGACGCAACTCCTTATGGCGCGAATGCACAAGGCAGTAGTTGTGTTGCAATTCAAGATAGAGGCACAGATTTATCATCGTCATCCGGAATGGAAGATGCAGGATCGTGAGAAACTCTACTCCACTCCTTGCAATGATTGTGACAAATGGGACGGAAGCCCACTGACGGATGAGGAACGTGAATTGATGAAGAAACTCCACCACTCTTTCCGAGTGAGTGAGAAACTGCAAAGTCACATCAAATTGTTGCTCAGTCACGGATCGATGTATAACATCTGCAACGGCAATCTGCTTTTCCACGCTGCAATTCCCCTTAACGAAGATGGAAGTTTGAAGTCAGTGATGCAGATGGGAAGCGGACGCGAATTGCTTGAGAACATCGAGACCACGATTCGTTCTGCTTTCCAAAGTGATACGGAACGAACGGAGCGACAGAACGCAATTGACTTCTTCCTCTATCTCTGGTGCGGTCCTGATAGCCCCTTGTTCGATAAGTCGAAAATGGCAACGTTCGAACGCTATTACCTGAGTGATAAGGCTACGTGGCACGAAGAGAAAGGCAACTATTTCAGTCTTCGTGACGATAAGACAGTTGTTGAGCACATTCTCGATGAATTCGGAATCACTGATCCTAATCGTCACATTATCAATGGACACGTGCCCGTACATGCTGCCGAAGGTGAAAATCCAATCAAGGCAGAAGGTCGTCTGATGGTGATTGACGGAGGTTTCTCGCAGGCCTATCACAAGACAACTGGTATTGCAGGCTATACGCTTGTCTATCACAGTCGCGGATTCGAACTCGTTCAGCACGAACCTTTCCTAAGTGTTACCGATGCGATTCGTCGCGGAACCGATATCAAGAGCACTCACCAGATTGTGGAAATGGCCAATCATCGTATGCTTGTGGCAGATACTGACAAAGGTATGGCTCTTCGCAAACAGATTCGCGACTTGGAGCATCTGCTCTACGCCTATCGTCACGGTTACATCAAGGAGAAGGAACGCAAGTAGTTCACGAGGCGAAAACGTCTATTTTATTCTATATCAACCTTATGGGTTTCCTCAAAGAAGGCCTCATGAGGCAAGAAACTACCCGCATGATTTGCGGGTAAGATAAAAAATTCGTACCTTTGCAGTCAAATTCAAAAATAGTATTCAGAAGATAAGATGATAACATTAACAAATCTGGCAATTCAGTTCGGAAAGCGAGTGCTTTACAAGGATGTGAACATCAAGTTCACAAGTGGAAACATTTATGGTGTGATTGGTGCTAATGGCGCAGGTAAGTCAACGCTGCTTAAGGCCATTAGTGGCGAACTGGAGCCTAATAAGGGCACAGTGGAACTGGCTCCAGGCGAACGTCTTTCGGTTCTGTCACAGGACCACTTCAAGTATGATGAGTTCACAGTGATGGACACAGTCCTAATGGGCCATCAGCCACTTTGGGAAAACATGAAGGAGCGCGAGATGCTCTATGCTAAGCCCGAGATGACCGAGGAAGACGGAAACCGTGCTGCCGACCTTGAACTGAAGTTTGCTGAGATGAACGGATGGGAAGCCGAAAGCGAAGCCGCTCAGTTGCTGCAGAATCTGGGCGTAAAGGAACCTCAGCACTACAAACTAATGTCTGAACTCTCGAACAATGAGAAGGTTCGCGTGATGTTGGCAAAGGCATTGTTTGGTCATCCCGACAATCTGCTTCTCGACGAGCCGACCAACGACCTTGACCTTGACACAGTTCAGTGGCTCGAAGAATATCTGAGCGGACTGGAGCAGTGTGTGTTGGTCGTTTCCCACGACCGCCACTTCCTCGATGCAGTCTCTACCCAGACTGTCGATATCGACTTTGGTAAGGTGACTGTGTTCTCTGGTAACTACTCATTCTGGTATGAGAGTTCTCAGTTGGCACTTCGTCAGGCTCAGAACCAGAAGATGAAGGCCGATGAGAAGCGCAAGCAGTTGGAGGAATTCATCCGCAGATTCTCTGCCAATGTGGCAAAGTCGAAGCAGACAACATCGCGTAAGAAAATGCTGGAGAAACTTAATGTTGAAGAGATTCGTCCTTCAAGCCGTAAATATCCGGGTATCATCTTCCAGATGGAGCGCGAGCCGGGCAACCAGATTCTTGAGGTTGAAGGTCTGAAGGCAGTTGATACTGATGGAACAGTTCTCTTCGATAATGTTTCATTCAATATTGAGCGCGGACAGAAGACTGTCTTCCTTTCGCATAATCCGAAGGCAATGACTGCCCTCTTCGAGATTATCAACGGTAACCGCGAACCCGATGCAGGTACCTATAAATGGGGTATTACCATTACTTCGGCCTATCTCCCACTCGACAACACAGAGTTCTTCCAGAGCAACCTGAACCTTGTTGACTGGCTTTCTCAATATGGTCCGGGTAATGAGGTTGTGATGAAGGGTTATCTCGGCCGTATGTTGTTCAAGCAGGAGGAGGTAGAAAAGAAGGTGAACGTGCTTTCTGGTGGTGAGAAGATGCGTTGTATGATTGCCCGTATGCAACTGAAGAACGCCAACTGTCTGATTCTTGATACACCAACCAACCACCTCGACCTTGAGTCGATTCAGGCTTTCAACAATAATCTCATTCAGTTCAAGGGCAACATTCTTTTTGCTTCTCACGACCATGAGTTCATCGAGACCGTTGCGAATCGCATCATTGAACTGACTCCCAGTGGTACGATTGACAAACTGATGGATTACGACGATTACATCTACGACGAGCAGATTAAGGAACAGAAGGCTCGTATGTATCAGGCATGATTTCTAACGAATGACATTTTTTCACAACTGGCACGGAATTTGTTATGAGATTCTTTAGAAATCAAAACAAAAAGACTATGAGTAAAGAAAAGAACACAAATATGGAAGACGAAAACCTGGAGGAGCAGAAGGCTAACCAGGCTACAGAAAACAACGAAGAAGAAACTCCGCAGGAGCAGGAAGAAACGCAGGAAACTGCTGAAGAAGAGGCTGCTGAAGCCGCTGAACCTGAGCAGGAGAAGGACCCGATGGATGCAGCACTCGATGAGATTGCAAAACTGAAGGACCAACTCCTTCGCACGATTGCGGAGTTTGAAAACTATAAGAAGCGCACGCTGAAAGAGAAGGCAGAACTGATTCTGAATGGTGGAGAAAAGACAATTACTGCCATTTTGCCAGTTCTTGACGACTTTGAGCGCGCATTGTCTGACACACATACCGACGATCCGTCAGCCATCAAGGAAGGAATGGACCTTATTTTCAAGAAGTTCGTGAAGACTCTTGAAGGCCTCGGTGTCAAGAAGATTGAAACCGACGGTAAGGATTTCGACGTCGACTATCACGAGGCAATCGCAATGGTTCCTGGTATGGGCGATGAGAACAAGGGCAAGGTAATCGACTGTGTTCAGACAGGCTACACTCTCAACGACAAGGTGATTCGTCACGCTAAGGTTGCTGTAGGTCAGTAAATAAAATAAGGTAGAAAGAGAGGATTTAGGAACTATGGCAAAAAGAGATTATTATGAGGTGCTTGGAGTAGATAAGAATGCTTCTGACGACGAAATCAAGAAGGCTTATCGAAAGATCGCCATTAAATATCATCCCGACCGTAATCCAGGAGATAAGGCGGCTGAGGAGAAATTCAAGGAGGCGGCTGAGGCTTACAGCGTCCTGAGCGACAAGCAAAAGCGTCAGCAATACGACCAGTTTGGCTTCGATGGTCCTAACATGGGCGGAGGCTTCGGAGGCTTTGGCGGCGGAGGCGGATTCTCTATGGACGACATCTTCTCTATGTTCGGCGATGTGTTTGGCGGACATAGCGGTTTTGGAGGTTTCAGCGGGTTTTCTGGATTTGGCGGCGGCTCGTCATCACGCAATCAGTATCGTGGCTCAGACCTTCGACTGAAAGTTCGTCTGACTCTTCAGGAGATTGCTACAGGTACGACGAAGAAGTTCAAGGTGAAGAAAGACGTTGTCTGTCCTCACTGTAGCGGAAGCGGTGCCCAAGCAGGAAGTGGCAGTGAGACTTGTCCTACTTGTCACGGTCAGGGCTACACGGTGAAGACCGTCCGTTCGATTCTGGGCATGATGCAGACACAAAGCGAATGTCCTACTTGTCACGGTGAAGGAACCGTCATTAAGAACAAATGTACTCATTGTGGCGGCACAGGTGTCATGAAGGGTGAGGAAGTTGTCGAGATCAACATTCCTGCTGGCGTTGCAGAAGGAATGGTCGTCAATGTACCGGGTAAGGGCAATGCTGGTCCCCGTAATGGAGTTGCCGGAAACATTCAGGTGTTTATCGAAGAAGCCGAGAATGATACATTCGTTCGCGATGGCCAGGATATTATCTACAACTTGTTGCTCGACTTCCCCACTGCCGCTCTCGGTGGAAACGTTGAAATTCCCACGATTGACGGAAAGAAGGTTCGCGTGAAAATCGATGCTGGTACTCAACCCGGTAAGACGCTTCGTCTACGCGGGAAGGGCCTGCCTGCTGTGAAGGGGTACGGAAGCAACTTTGGCGATTTGGTGGTGAACATCAGTGTCTATGTACCGAAGACTCTCGACAACAAGGAAAAGCAAATGCTCGAGGAACTTCGCAGTAGCAATCACTTCAGTGGGGATGCTGACACCAAGCGTTCGATATTCAGTAGATTTAAGAACTACTTCAATTAAAACCTTACGACAGAAGATTCCGAATTTTCATTTACAGATGAACGGGATTATGAAGCAGGGAATTGAAACGAAGATTTGAAATCAAAGTAGAATCGTAATAGGTAAAGAGAATATGTCAAAAGAGGAAAATCTTTTGACATATTTTTTTGTTGCCTTGTTTGTTCAAATTTATATAGAATACTGAAGGATTGCAACACATTAACTCGTTCAATAATTTTGTTTTTATGAAGCAATGCTCTTGATGAAATTAAGCAATGCTCCTAATAATGTAAAGCATAACTCTCGACCTTAAAGAGCACGTCTTTAGACTATAGAAAGGATAACTCTTGACCTTAGAAAGCAATGCTTTATATAGGTATAAAGGCATGCTCTCTATGATAGAAAGCATTGCTCTCTATGGTCGAAAGGCATGCTTTAGTTGAGAGAGTCCCAAAATGGGCTTAAACCCCTACTCCATTTCCTTAATTCTGTCAGTTATTTCACGCGTTTCAGTCTCTATGTCCTTTTGCCTGAAGTTTGTTTTCAGGTATATCCGGTTTCTGTGTTTTTGTGCCAGAAGTCTATTTGGCAGCATATTTGTGCGAAATTTGTCTGAAAACCTACATAATATGTCAGAAATCTCCTTTCCTTTTGCTTTTTGGCACACAATTTGCAATTTATATTCAGGAAAACGGGCAGTTACAAATGCCCATCTGTTATGAATTTCAAAACAATAAAATAAATAAGTTATGCAAAAAGGTAACATCGGGGTTACGACCGAGAATATATTCCCCGTTATCAAAAAGTTTCTCTATAGTGATCATGAAATTTTCCTGCGTGAGATGGTTTCTAATGCCGTTGACGCTACGCAGAAACTGAAGACTCTTGCCGACCGCGGTGATTACAAAGGCGAAGTGGGCGATCTGACCGTTCGCATTGCACTTGATGAAAAAGCTAAGACTCTGACTATCAGCGATCGTGGTATCGGTATGACCGAGGAGGAGATTGACAAATACATCAATCAAATTGCTTTCTCTGGCGTGACAGACTTCCTTGATAAATATAAGGATTCAGCAAATGCTATTATTGGCCACTTTGGTCTGGGTTTCTACTCGGCTTTCATGGTCAGTGAGAAGGTCGAAATTGTGACTCGTTCCTACAAGGAAGATGCAAAGGCAGTTCGCTGGACCTGTGACGGAAGTCCAGAATTCACCATCGAGGATGCAGAACGTGAAGATCGCGGAACGGATATTATTCTGCACATTGCCGACGACTGTAAGGAATTCCTTGAGCGTCAGCGCATTGAGAGCCTTCTGCAGAAGTACTGCAAGTTTATGGCTGTTCCCCTGAGTTTCGGTAAAAAGCAGGAGTGGAAAGACGGAAAGATGCAGGACACCGATGAGGACAATATTATAAATAATGTGGAGCCATTGTGGACGAAGACTCCTTCTACGTTGAAAGACGAGGACTACAAGGAATTCTATCGTACGCTCTACCCCATGCAGGACGAGCCTCTGTTCTGGATTCATCTGAACGTTGACTATCCTTTCAACCTCACGGGTGTGCTCTACTTCCCACGCATTCAGTCGAATATCGATTTGCAGAAGAACAAAATCCAACTCTATTGCAATCAGGTGTTCGTGACTGATCAGGTCGAGGGTATCGTTCCTGAGTTCCTGACGCTTCTTCATGGTGTGATTGACTCTCCGGACATTCCGCTGAACGTAAGCCGTTCTTATCTGCAGAGCGATGCTAACGTGAAGAAGATTTCTACCTATATCACGAAGAAAGTTGCCGACCGTCTGAAGTCGATTTTCAATGAGAACCGTAAGGAGTATGAGGAGAAGTGGGATAATCTGAAGATCTTCATCAACTATGGAATGCTGACTCAGGACGATTTCTATGATCGCGCAAAGGACTTCGCACTGCTGAAGGATGTCGATGGTAAGTACTTTACGCTGGACGAATACAAGACACTGATCTCGAGCGAGCAAACCGATAAGGACGGAATGCTGGTCTATCTCTATGCAAACAATAAGGAGGAACAGTATAGTTATATCGAAACTGCACGTCAGAAAGGCTATAGCGTATTGCTGCTCGATGGACAACTCGACACTGCTGTTGCCCAGATGCTGGAGCAAAAACTGGATAAGACGAAGTTCACTCGTGTTGATGGCGACATTATTGACCGTCTGATCATGAAGGAAGACCGCAAGAAGACAGAACTGAGCCTTGAGCAGACTGACAGTTTGTCACAAGTCTTCAAGTCGCAAATGCCAAAGATGGACAAGACCGAGTTTGCTGTAGAAATACAGTCGCTTGGCGAACAGGCACAGCCGGTACTGATTACACAAAGCGAATACATGCGCCGTATGAAGGACATGAGCCGATTCCAGAGTGGTATGGGATTCTATGCTCAGATGCCGGATATGTTCACGATTGTTCTGAATGCTGACCACGAACTGGTGAAGAAAGTTCTTAGCGACACTGAGGCAAATACTTCTGAGACCTTGGCACCAATTCTGAGCGAACTGAAGGGACAAGAGGCTCGTCTGGCTGCAATCCGTCAGGCTCAGGACAAGAAGAAGTACGACGAACTCACTCAGGAGGATAAGGACCAGAAGGCTGATGCCGAAAAGGCCGTGAATGAGCAGAAGGACAAGAAGAATGCTGTGCTTGCAGAATATGCAGAGAAGAATAGCATCGTTCACCAACTCATCGACCTTGCATTGCTTCAGAACGGTATGCTGAAGGGAGCGGCTCTCGATGCATTCCTGAAACGCTCTGTAGACTTGATAAAATAAGTTCGAACCGCGGTTTTGTGGATTTTTTTTCGTAACTTTGCCCACAAATTCAAAATGAGCAAGTTATGATTATCAAGAATTCTGCATTTGTAATATCGGCTGCAAACGTGAGCCAGTGTCCTGCGGACATGAAGCCTGAGTATGCTTTCATTGGCCGATCAAACGTTGGAAAGTCAAGTCTTATCAATATGCTTTGCAACCACAAGGGACTTGCAAAGACGTCGTCTACCCCAGGTAAGACGCTACTCATCAACCACTTCCTGATCAACAGGGAGTGGTTTCTTGTGGATTTACCGGGCTATGGTTTTGCCAAACGCTCGAAGACCGAACGGCAGAAGTTGGAGAATATGATCAAAGGTTACATCCTTCAGCGCAGCCAACTTTGCAATCTGTTTGTGCTGATAGATATTCGACACGACCCGCAGGCCATCGATATGGAATTCATCAGTTGGTTGGGTGAGTCGTCGATTCCTTTCAGTATTGTCTTCACAAAGGCCGATAAACTTGCACAGAGCAAAGTGAAAGGTGCTGCTGAGGCTTGGATGAAGCATCTGGAGGAGACTTGGGAAGAACTTCCGCCCTACTTCGTGACCAGTTCGGAAAACAAACTTGGTCGGGAGGAACTTCTCGATTATATTGAAAAGATTAACGAAGAGGTGAAGGAATAAGCAAAGTGGCAAATCCGTTTGCAGACATACAGAACCTAACCAAATCATTTGGTGCGCAGGTGCTATTCGAAAACATTTCCTTTTCGATTGCTGAAGGGCAACGGATTGGATTGATTGCGAAGAATGGCACAGGCAAATCGACGTTACTTTCGATTCTGACGGGAAAGGAAGGCTACGACCAGGGACAGATCATTTTCCGTAATGACCTGCGTATAGGCTATCTGGAGCAAACACCACAATTCAATCCCGATGATTCCGTACTCGATGCGTGCTTCAACCACGAGGGCAACGACGAGAAGGTGTTGCGGGCAAAGCAGATTCTGACACAGTTGAAGATCCGTGACCTCTCTCAGCCGATGGGACAACTCAGTGGTGGACAACGAAAGCGAGTCGCACTTGCCAATGTACTTATCACCGAGCCCGAACTGCTTATTCTTGACGAGCCGACGAACCATCTTGATCTCGAAATGATTGAATGGCTCGAGAAGTATCTGGGACGAGGCAACAAGACTCTGTTGATGGTCACTCACGACCGCTATTTTCTCGATCGTGTCTGCAATCAGATTCTCGAACTCGACAATCAGAGCATCTATGTCTATAGGGGCAACTACGCTTATTATCTGGAAAAGCGTCAGCAGCGAATCGATAATATGCGGGCTGAAGTCGCTCGTGCCAATAATCTATACCGAACGGAACTGGAATGGATGAGGCGAATGCCTCAGGCTCGTGGTCATAAGGCAAAGTATCGTGAAGACGCATTCTACGAACTGGAGCGAGTTGCAAAGCAACGCATTGAGGAACGTCAGATTAGGCTGAAGGCTTCGAATGTCTATATCGGTTCCAAAATCTTTGAGTGCCAGTATGTCTCGAAATCTTTCGGCGATGGTAAGCAGCCTGTGGTCATACTAAAGGATTTCTACTACAACTTCGCCCGATTCGAGAAGATGGGAATCGTCGGAAGCAATGGTACGGGAAAATCGACCTTTATCAAACTTTTGCTGGGAATGGAGCAACCCGATTCGGGTCGATTTGATATTGGTGAGACTGTTCGCTTTGGCTATTTCTCACAGGATGGGCTGCGCTTCCGTGATGATCAGAAGGTGATAGATGTGGTTCGTGATATTGCTGAATACATCGATCTTGGTCAGGGGCGTCATCTTTCGGCTTCGCAGTTTCTACAGTATTTTCTCTTTTCGCCCGAGCAGCAATACAACTATGTGAGCAAACTGAGTGGTGGAGAAAAGCGAAAACTCTATCTCTGCACAGTTCTGATGCGTAATCCGAACTTCTTGGTGCTTGATGAGCCGACCAATGATCTTGATATTCAGACGCTTCAGGTATTGGAGGAATATCTGCAGGACTTCCCAGGTTGCGTGATTGTAGTAAGCCACGACCGTTATTTCACAGACAAAGTTGTTGATCATCTGCTTGTATTTCACGGTGAAGGCAAGATTCAGGACTTTCCTGGAAACTATACCCAATATCGCGATTTTGCCGACTCTCTCTCTACTCCATCATCCACAGATAAAAAAGGAAAGACGGAGACTGATGCTGAGAAACAAGCATCGAAACCCGATAAAGAGGCCGAGAATCGGAAAATGAGTTATAAGGAGAAACGAGAATTTGAACAATTGGCAATTGATATTGACGCGCTGGAACAGGAACAGAAAACGTTGGAAGAAGAATTGTGCAGCGGACAACTCTCAATTGAAGAACTCACTGAGAAAAGCAAACGCTTGCCTAAACTGAAGGAGGAATTAGACGAGAAGAGTATGCGTTGGCTTGAACTGAGTGAATTGCGCCAGTAGCGACATAAGGTGCCATTTTTACTTCATCCTAAAATCGAATCACTTCTCCTTATTATATTTAGTCGTAATACGTAAATTTTTCTTCCGAAATGATATAATCTTGATTGATTTCTGACATATTCACTTGACATAAATCAAGAAATACTACATTTCGTTACAAAATCAAATAAAAAATTATCTTTTTGTTTCAATTTTAAAAATAAATCGGTAATTTTGTAACCGAAAACAATATTTAGGTATTAATTTGTAGTTTTTAAAGGTTAAAAAGATTATGCAGGCAAAACAAGTAATTGAGAATCTGAAACAAAGATTCCCTAATGAACCCGAGTACATTCAGGCCGTTAGCCAAGTTTTAGGTACAATTGAGGATGAGTACAACAAGCATCCTGAATTTGAACAAGTCAATCTCATTGATCGTTTGTGCATTCCCGATCGTATTGTCCAGTTTAGAGTAACTTGGACTGACGATAGTGGTCGTGTTCAGACAAATATGGGTTATCGCATTCAGCACAACAACGTTATTGGTCCGTACAAGGGTGGTATTCGTTTCCATGCATCAGTGAATCAGAGCATTCTGAAATTCCTTGCTTTCGAGCAGACCTTTAAGAACTCGCTGACAACACTTCCTATGGGTGGTGCAAAAGGTGGTAGTGACTTCTCGCCGCGCGGTAAGTCGAATGCTGAGGTCATGAGATTCTGTCAGGCTTTCATGACTGAACTCTATCGTCACATTGGTCCCGATGAGGATGTTCCCGCTGGAGATATTGGTGTAGGTGGTCGCGAAGTTGGCTTCCTTTTCGGAATGTACAAGAAACTCACCCATCAGTTCCAGGGAGTATTGACTGGTAAAGGACTAGAATTTGGCGGTTCGCTCATTCGTCCTGAGGCAACTGGCTACGGTAACGTCTACTTCCTTCAGAACATGCTTGCAACTCGCAACATCGACCTCAAGGGCAAGACTGTTCTCGTAAGTGGTGCTGGTAATGTTGCTCAGTACACTATTGAGAAACTGATTCAACTCGGTGCTAAGCCTGTAACTTGCTCTGACTCTGATGGTTACATCTACGATCCGGACGGAATCGATGAAGAGAAGTTGGCTTACATTAAGGAACTGAAGAACATCGAGCGTGGACGTATCTCTGAATACGCTGAGGAGTATGGTGTGAAGTATGTACCAGGTGCAAAGCCTTGGTTCGAAAAGGCCGATATCGCATTGCCTTCAGCAACACAGAATGAAATCAACGAAGAGGCTGCCAAAGCACTCGTTGCTAACGGAGTAATTGCCGTAAGCGAAGGTGCTAACATGCCTTCTACACCTGAAGCGATCAAGGTGTTCCAGGATGCTAAGATTCTCTACTCTCCGGGTAAGGCCGCTAATGCAGGTGGTGTTGCTGTAAGTGGATTGGAGATGAGCCAGAACTCAGAGCGTCTGCGCTGGAGCCGTGAGGAAGTTGACCAGAAACTTCATGACATCATGAACGATATTCACGCTAACTGCGTGAAGTACGGCACAGAGGCTGATGGCTATATCAACTACGTGAAGGGTGCTAACGTTGCAGGCTTCCTGAAGGTTGCTCGCGCTATGATGGCTCAAGGTATTGTCTAAACCATCTGAAAGAAAGACAATATCAATTATTGATAATCAACTACAGACGATGTCGATCATGATTTTTTGGTCGACATCGTTTATTTTATAGATGTCAAACAACATTTTGTCGTTCTGGAAATCAGAAGACAGTTGATGGCGAAGACCATTCTTGCCGAATTCTGATGGAGCCGAATCCTTGTTGTTTGCTGCGTGGAGTTTCAGATACTTCTTCATGAGGTCGGCTGCTTCGCTGATGCTTCCTTTGAACCACATGCAGTAGCCCGCATTCAGACAGTCGGCTGCAGAAGGTTGTTCCTGCACAAGCATCTGATAATACTTTTCGGCTTGGTCGAGTCGTTGCTGAATCATGAGTCCCCAAGCCAAACCACGAAGGACATTCCGATTGTCTTCTTGTTCAAAATGCAGTTTGTACAAGGTCGTTACGCCCTCTTCCGCATGACAATTATTCACTTGCGAAATGGCAAGATTCAGTTCATATTGGTGATTATCGGGATTTTGTTCAACAAGTTTTTCATAGGATTCTTCCGCCATACTATAGTCCCCACAAAGGAATGAGGCCTGAGCCAAAGCCTTCAGAATCTTCTCATTGTCGGGCTGAAGTCTTAGCGCTTGTTCAAATCTGATCTGGGCATCGGGATAGTTTTCGCACTTCATGGCCAATAAACCTTGCATCATGAAATAATCAGGACTGCTGTGGTCAATGAAATTGTCCAGAACGTCCATCAGTGCCTGCAACTGCTGGCGTTTAAGCAGGAAACGCTCAAGTGGAAGAGCCTGCTCGGACAACTTTGTTGAAGCGAAAAGCCTGTTGGCAAAGAAGAATCGCTCATGATTCCTGTCATAGTCGAATGGCGATGGGAAGTCGCCTTTTTGCGTATAGAGACGGAAAAAACGGAAGAGATCCTGCAGATAACTTCTGCGCAGATAGGCGGGCGACTGAAGATCAGTTCCCATGTTCATTTCTTCGATGTTCTCTGCCTGTTCAATCATCTGACGCACATTTTCCGGTAACTGGTTAAATACCGAAGCAACGCCCAAGGCAAAGGAATATTTGTCTGAATCGCAGAGTGGCGTCTGAGCCAATAATATGTCGAGAATACGGGAACCTTTCAGTTGTTGCGATACGTTGCTCAGGGCAGGATGTTCCTGATAGAAAGGAGTGAACCAGTTGCTCAGCGTATAGAAGAACGAATAGCGTTTCATGTGGGAGAAACCGCCGAAATAGACGTCGGCACCAGCCTTGTGCATCTCGCGCATTTTGTTGATGTTTCGTTCCAGTTCCTCCATTGCCTTATCTTCGGCATCAGGATGCAGAATGTCCTCCAAGTGGTCCGACTCCTTTTCCTCAATTCCGAATCGGGTAATCTGGAATTGCTGATTCTTCATCAGTCCCGGCATAATGTCGCGCTGAATCGTGGCGTTGTCCTTTTCGGTATTCATGCAAAAGAACACCTGCATCTGCAACTCAAGCAGTTCCTTGCGGGTTTCCTCTTTGCTGCAGATTCTTTCCGCAATAGCCCTGTAGTCAGCCAGAAGAGAATCAGGACTCTGAGGCAAGGAGAATGCGATTCCCACGAGACATCTCTGACGAAGTGCGTCATCGGTTGCCTGTTCATAAACGTTGCAGAGTGTATTGATCTTGCGGAAATCAGGCACGACCATTGCGGCGAGCATAATAGCACTTGCCAATAGTCGAGCATCGTTGATGTCGATTGTAGGCGAGAGCATCAAGTTCGTATAAAACTCCTGGTCACCCTTGTTCCATTGAGGTGAAATCAGAATGGCTTCAAACAGCAGACTTGTCTGTTGCGCATGTTTATTGTAAATCATTGCTGATGAAGCAGTTGTGGCCGAAGGATTTTCCTGAAGAGAAGCATCGAGTGAAAGCATTGCTACATTCTGCACAAATTCTTCCAGCATCGTCTTCACTTCCTCGTGCGACCAACTGACGGAAGCCGTGTGATGTATGGCATCAGGAAATGCTCCGTAACTCCCTCCAGTGAGCAATCGAAGTTGGAAATCACAAGTCAGACGATAGGTTTTGCGAAGAAGAGAATGATAAAGTTCCTCACGCTGATTGTCCTGATAGCCACGCAGCATGAAGTCGCGCATGCGTTCGTAATCACCCTCAATCTCGGCGAGACGAAGCAACAGATTGCCAGTGATCAACTGTTTGTGCTCATCGGCAAGTTGATGGAGTTTCTCCAGCGCTGCTGCCAGATTCTGCTTTTCCAAAAGCAATTCCTTAATGACCTTCACCATAACTGTCTTTTGCTAAAATTTTCGAGCAATTTCCTCGTCTTTTTCCCTGGGTTTAGCCACATGCGAGAACTTCATTTTGGGTAAAGCCTCAATGACTTCCTTCTCTACTCCACAATACTTCTTAATGATGTCCGCGTACTTCTGTAACCCATTGGTATTCAATGAGTCACAAGCCATATTGTAAGCGTTTCTTAAGGTTTCAATCTGCTTCTTTACCCGACTGTCGTTCATGCTCTTCTCGCGGAATACGAGCGCGCCAAGTTGAATGTCGTTTTTCGATGTATCGAACAGAACTGGGTTCTTCGCCAAACGGGCTGAAGTTGCTTGAGGTTCGGGTAGCCATAAGGCATCCATCTCGTTGTTGAGGAGCATCTTCAGTCGAAGCGGAACATCGTTAATCTGTACGCGATAGACCGTAGCCTTCGTCTTGACACCCTTTAGCACATGATCCGTCAGAAAATCGGTTGCCGAATAGCGAGTCATTGCCACCATCTTGTCGCCAAGTTGAGAAACATCCTTCAGACGTGCGGTTCGGTTCGTGATGAGTTGCCAATGAAGATTGGTCGCGGAGAAAGTCACGAGTTTTACACCCCGACGGCGCATGCGCTCAATACGGACAAGGTCGGACACAGCCCCTTCTACAGTTCCCCCAGCCAAAGCAGTGTCGACGTCCATCTGTGCTTTCCAGCGCTTTAGTCTCACGTCGACATTCAGCGTGTCGAACAATCGGCGTTCCTTTGCCAGAAACAGAGGCATTGCGTCAAGCGTTGGCAACACGGCTATTTTAAGGGCAAGAGAGTCGGCTGTCTTCATTTTGGCGCGTTCGGCACGAGTGATCATCTTTTGCTTCTTTTCTGATTTTCCGCATGAGTTGAGCCCCAAAATCAGAATGCCCGCAAAGACCAATATGATGGGCCAGAATCTCTTGTGATTTCTCACATTATTATATTGTTGCATAAGTTGATGTCGATTTTGATGTTGCTTCAATATTTTCTTGCAAAATTACGAATAAATTTTGATACGAGGAAAATTATTTGTAATTTTGTAGCATTATGGCAAAAGACAAGACTATGTACGTCTGCTCCAACTGTGGGCAGGAGTCGGCAAAATGGAGAGGCAAATGTCCTGCATGTGGGCAGTGGAACACGTTTAAGGAGATTCGGGTCGCTGCAGATACTGGAACTCAGGCGGCTCGTACGGCTGCTCAGTCAGTGCGTTCGGCAATGTCCTCCAATCACAATAAACCATTGCGACTTCGTGATATCTCTGCAAAGGATGAGCCGCGAATGAGCACAGGCGATGAGGAACTCGATCGCGTACTTGGCGGAGGTTTGGTTCCTGGAAGCATCGTCTTGCTGGGAGGTGAGCCGGGTATCGGCAAGAGTACACTTACCCTTCAGACGATTCTCGGAATGAGAAACCGTCGGGTGCTCTATGTAAGCGGCGAAGAAAGCGCCCATCAGTTGAAGATGCGTGCCGAGCGACTTGCTTCTTCCAACGCTGAAAGCCTCGAGGACGAACTACTCATTCTGACAGAGACGTCGCTTGAGGAAATCTTTGCGCACATTCAGGAAGTGCAGCCGGAACTTGTTGTTGTCGACTCCATTCAGACTATTGCCACAGAGGAGGTCGAGAGTTCCCCAGGTAGCATTAGCCAGGTTCGCGAGTGTGCAGCCTCTCTACTCCGCTTTGCCAAGACCAGTGGGGTTCCCGTTATTCTAATTGGACATATCAATAAGGAAGGCTCGCTGGCTGGACCGAAGATTTTGGAGCATATTGTCGACACAGTAATTCAGTTCGAAGGTGATCAGCACTATATGTACCGCATTCTTCGCAGTATCAAGAACCGCTTTGGTTCAACTTCTGAACTGGGAATTTACGAGATGCAGCAGACGGGATTGCGCCAAGTGTCGAACCCCAGCGAACTGCTTCTCTCTCAGGAGCACGATGGGTTGTCGGGCGTTGCAATCAGCGCTGCTATTGAGGGCGTGCGCCCATTCCTTGTAGAGACACAGGCCCTTGTGTCGAGTGCCGCTTACGGAACTCCCCAGCGTTCAGCCACAGGATTCGATCAGCGCCGTCTGAACATGCTATTGGCTGTGCTTGAGAAGCGTGTGGGATTTAAACTGATGCAGAAAGACGTGTTCCTCAATATCGCCGGAGGATTGAGGGTTACCGATTTGGCTATGGACCTCAGCGTAATTGCCGCTGTTCTTTCTTCGAATGTTGACACACCGATTGAGAGCGGCTGGTGTATGGCGGGCGAAGTCGGACTGAGTGGCGAGGTTCGTCCCGTCAGCAGGATTGAACAGCGTATTGCTGAAGCCGAGAAACTTGGTTTCACGCATATCATCATTCCGCGACAGAATATGCAGGGTCTCAACACGAAGAAATTCAAGATTGAACTTCACCCAGTTCGGAAAGTCGAAGAAGCCCTTCGCGCATTGTTCGGTTAAGATGTCGACTTTGTTCTTAGCTACCAGAAAATAAACCATTTGCACTCCTTATCTGAGGGGTGCAATTTTCTTTTGTCAGTTAACCAAAATCAAGAAATCTGCTCTATCGTCGAAAGGCATTCTTTCTATACTCCAAAGAATAACTCTCTTTGCTCCATAGAATGTCTCTTTAAACTCAAAAGGTTTACTCTCTATACTCCAAAGTATTGTTCTAAATAGTCAAAAGAACATTTCTCTACACTCAAAATGATCTTCTTTCCTTATTAATCAAAAGAACCCTTTAAAATCTTAGGAATACCCCTTAATAATTTAAGGAGTACCCATTAATAATCTAAGTATTCACCCTACCCTAATTTTTTTTCTTTCAGCATCAAATTATATATTTGTTCTTTCGCTTTGCAGGGTGCGGTGAACCAGAAATCCCAGGAACATGAACGGGTCTTGCGAAGCCACGATATTGGGCGTAGCGACGACGAATATTGTCAACATAGCCGACCGTTTCTGTTCCTCGCATATATCCATGCTTCACAACTGGATCGCGATAGAACTGAGGCGAACTGAGTTTCAGAACAAATTCAGAGACATCAGCCCAACTGTGCGGATTGCGGCCGTTCTTCTGAGCCAGCGACATTGCGTCACGAATATGGAAGAAACCACCATTGTAAGCAGCCAATACAAACAGACAGCGCTCGTTTCGGTCACCGATGTCGCTGAAGTGCGACGTGAGTTCCTTGATGTATTTTGCAGCAGCAGCGATATTAGGTTCGGGTTCATAAATCTGACTAATCGGCAAACCGAGATGACTCGCTGTTGCCGGCATAATCTGCATGAGTCCGCAGGCGCCAGCCCATGAGCGAGCCTTCGGGTCGAAGGTTGATTCCTGATAGCATTGAGCGGCGAGCAGTCGCCAATCCCAACGAGCATGCTGAGCATACTTCTGGAATAGATGATCGTAATGCGAGATGACGCCACCAGAACGGCTAATCATAGGCGAATAGACGTGACGAGTGATACTCTTCGTTGAAAGCAGAAACGATTCTTCATCTTTGACTTCAGCAAGCATCCCAGGCTTAAACCAACTGTTGAGCGTGTCGGCAAGTTGGCTGTTTGAAGCCCGAACCGCCCAGTGCACCTTCAGCGAATCGTTGCCGAATCCGCAGGCAAGAATTTCAGATGCTTCCTTTGCTGGCAGCGTCTTCGAACTATCGCCCAACATAACCTTATTCTTGTCGATTGACAAAGGATAGGCAATCACGTCGCCCTCGTTCGACAACAGCCGATGAATCATGTCGAGCGTGTCGGCACAAACTTCCACACGAAGTGAAACGCCAATCTGCTGGGCAAATTTCTCGCAGAGCATATAATGCAGACCCATTCCCCGACCTCGGTAATCATAATAGGTGTCAGGACCCGAAAGCGTGAGCATGATGAGTTCGCCATTGGTCTGAATATCGGTCAAGGTGAAAGTCTCCGCAATCGTGTCGGTTTCACCTTCAATAGGAGTACCCCAAGGCGTCATTTCATTCGTCTTTTGCTGACGGCAACTGCCCAGCATAAAGACCGCTATCAAGATAGTTGTCCAGAAGAGATGATTGCTATTATGATGATAATTTCCAAGTCTCATGTCAATTTTTCTAAAGAAAAATGCCCCGTCTGCAATTTTTTGACCACAAAAGTACAACAATATTTGCAGATTTCTACAAAAAAGAGTAAATTTGCATTGCATTTTTCAGTTTTTTAGACTTCAATCTATTAACTTAACATCAAAATTTATGACAATTACTATGGTAATTCAACTGCTAGTAGTATTGCTTGCCCTTTGGGTCGGCTCTCGCTACGGTAGTTTGGCTCTCGGTGCTATCTCCGGTATCGGACTAGCATTACTTGTGTTTGGTTTCGGCATGAAACCAGGATCTCCTCCAACCGACGTAATCTACATTATCATTGCTGCAGTGACGTGCGCTGGCATTATGCAGGCATCGGGTGGTATGGACTGGCTTATTCAGATTGCGGAGAAGATGCTCCGAAAGCATCCTGACCGCATCACTTTCTTAGCACCGCTCTCAACATTCCTGTTGACAGTGCTGGTAGGAACGGGCCATGTAGTCTACACACTGATGCCCATCATTTGCGACATCTCTCTGAAACAGGGTATTCGTCCAGAACGTCCTTGCGGTGTAGCCTCAATTGCATCTCAGGTGGGTATCACTTGCTCGCCTATTGCTGCTGCCGTTGTGGCGTTTGTGACCATCTCGAATGCGAATGGTTTCGATGTGACGATTCCTCAGGTTCTGATGATCAGTTTCCCAGCATGTCTTTGCGGTTTGATGGCCGCTGCTGCTGCCAGTTATCATCGTGGTCTCGACCTCGACAAGGATCCTGAGTTCCAGGCTAAGTTGAAAGATCCCGTTCAGCGCGAATTCATCTATGGTGGATCTGCTACGACCCTCGACAAGAAAATCCCACAGTCGGCCAAGAATGCTGTCTACGTGTTCCTCGGAGCCTTGATAATCATTGTGCTTTTCGCTATCTTCCAGGATATTCTCCCCTCCTACTCTTCTATTAAGGCGGTGAAGGATGCTCCTGACTTCACGTTTAGCGATGGTACAGTTGCCTCTGCTGCGGCTTTGGCTAAGGCAAAGGTCGTGATTCCTGGTATCACCGAAGTTTCGACCGTGAAACTGAAGATGAACGTTGTCATTCAGATTGTGATGATTTCGGCTGCAGCCATTATGATTCTCTTCTGTAAGGCTTCGCCCACGAAGGCCGTTCACGGTGCCGTTTGGCAGTCAGGTATGGTGGCAGTTGTTGCAATCTTTGGTATCGCTTGGTTGGCCGACACCTATTTCTCTAACTACACGAGCGAGATGCAGGCTATGCTTGGTGATATTGTTGCTAAGTATAACTGGTCGATTGCATTGGTGTTCTTCCTTGTGTCGGTTCTTATCAACTCTCAGGGTGCAGTGGTAGTCTCTATGCTTCCGCTCGCCTATTCGCTCGGCATTCCTGGCCCCGTGCTGCTGGGTGTGCTTCCCTCTGTGTATGGCTACTTCTTCATTCCGAACTACCCCAGCGATATCGCTACGGTGAATTTCGACCGTTCAGGTACCACAGTGATTGGTAAGTACTTGCTCAATCACTCGTTCATGATGCCCGGACTTGTCCACATCGTTACTGCAACGCTTGTCGCCTATGGTCTTTCGATGCTCATTTACTAACCCTAAAATACACAGAAGATTATGTTGATTACCATCATAGAACTATTAGTAGTGCTTTTGGCGCTTTATCTGGGCTCTAAATACGGAAGCCTTGCGCTGGGAGCGATTGCGGGTTTGGGTTTGGCTTTCCTCGTGTTCGATCACGGACTTCAGCCAGGCACACCTCCGACCGATGTGATCTATATTATTGTGGCTGCTGTGACGTGTGCAGGTATTCTGCAGGCTTCAGGCGGTATGGACTGGATGATTCAGATTGCCGAGCGCCTGCTCCGCCGTCATCCACAGCACATCACCTTCCTGGCTCCTCTCTCTACATTCCTGCTCACAGTGCTGGTTGGTACGGGTCATGTGATGTACACCCTGATGCCAATCATCACCGATGTCGCTATCAAGAAGGGTATTCGTCCTGAGCGTCCTTGCGCTGTGGCAAGTGTGGCTTCGATGATTGCTATCATCTGCTCGCCTATCTCTGCTGCAGTTGTGGCCTTCTCTACCATCTCTGCACTCAACGGATTCAACATCTCGATCCCGATGATTGTCTCAGTGACCATTCCTTCGTGTCTGGTTGGTGTGATGATTGCTGCCGCTTGGAGCAGCCGTCGCGGTCTCGACCTCGACAAGGATCCTGAGTTCCTCGCTCGCATTGCCGATCCCGTTCAGCGTGAGTTCATCTACGGAAACACCCAGACGATGCTCGACAAGAAGATTGACAAGAGTTCGAAGCGTGCCGTTCTCATCTTCCTCGCAGCGATTGCCATTATCGTCATTCTGGCATTTGCCCAGCAGATTCTGCCCGCCTATGAGACAGTTGTCGCCATTGACGGCGCAAAGGATGTGATGCTTCCTACAGGGAAGACCGTTTCGCCCGACAAACTGGCTCAGGCTGGTATCGTTATGGCTGGTGTAACAGAGAAAGCACCCGTCACCATCAAGATGTATCTTGTCATTCAGATTATCCTGATCTCTGCTGCTGCTCTGATGATCATTTGTTGTGGAGCAAAACCGAAGAACGCTGTTGCCGACAACGTATGGCAGTCGGGTATGGTTGCCGTAGTTGCTATCTACGGTATCGCCTGGCTCTCTAACACCTTCTTCAATGCTCACATTGCTGAAATCGAAGCACTTCTCGGAGATATGGTTTCGAAATATAGTTGGACAGTGGCCATCATGTTCTTCATCTTCTCAGTGCTCATCAACTCTCAAGGCGCAGTTGTCGTATCGCTGCTTCCTGTGGCCTATGCACTCGACATTCCCGGTTGGGTACTCTTGGGTGTGCTGCCTTGCGCTTATGGCTATTTTTTCATCCCCAACTATCCTACGGATATTGCAACGGTGAATATGGACCGAAGCGGCACGACGAAGATTGGTAAGTACGTTCTGAACCACTCGTTCATGGTTCCTGGCCTGATAGCAGTTGTCTGCAGCACTATCGTGGCCTATTGCCTCTCTGTATTCCTCCATAGTGTAGGAGTGTTCTAAAAGAATTTTTTAACTTAAAGAATAAATGGAAAAATTAAAAGCCCTAAACAAACTCACTGCTCCAAAGAGCGTGATGCCCGAAAAAATCATTCAGTTTGGCGAAGGTAACTTCCTTCGTGCCTTTGTTGATTGGATTGTCTGGAACATGGACCAGAAGACCAACTTCAACGGAAGTGTTGTTGTCGTTCAGCCTATTGAACGCGGTATGGTCGACTGGCTCAATGGTCAGGACTGTCTCTATCACGTGAACCTTCAGGGACGTCTCGGCGGCGAGGCTGTCAATACGCTTGAGCGTATCGACGTGATCAGTCGTGCGCTGAACCCCTATTCACAGAACAATGCGTTTATGGCATTGGCTGAGCAGCCCGAGATTCGTTTCGTCATCTCCAACACCACTGAGGCTGGTATCGCCTTCGATCCTGCTTGCAAGTTCACCGATGCTCCTGCCAGCAGTTATCCCGGTAAACTGGTTCAGTTGCTCTTCCGTCGCTACAAGACATTTGACGGCGACCCGAAGAAGGGACTCATCCTCATGCCATGCGAACTGATCTTCCTGAACGGTCACCATCTTAAGGAGTGTATCTATCAATACATCGAACTGTGGAAGGACGACTTTGGTGCCGACTACGAAGGATTCAAGGAGTGGTTCACGAAGTATAACTACGTTTGCGCAACCCTCGTCGACCGCATCGTTCCTGGATTCCCGCGCAAGGAGATTGCTCAGATTCAGGAGAAGATTGGCTACAAGGACAACCTCGTTGTTCAGGCCGAGATCTTCCACCTTTGGGTGATTGAGAAAGCCGAGAATATGACCTGCGAAGAACTCCGTGCAGAATTCCCCGCAGAGAAGGCCGGTCTGCACGTGCTCATCGCTGAGAGCGAGAAGCCTTACCACGAGCGTAAGGTGACGCTGCTGAATGGTCCTCACACGGTTCTTTCGCCTGTGACCTATCTGAGCGGTGTTAACATCGTTCGTGATGCTTGCAACCATCCTGTTCTTGGTAAGTACATTCACAAGGTACAGTTCGAAGAGTTGATGGAAACCTTGAATCTGCCGATGGACGAACTGAAGCAGTTTGCTTCTGACGTGCTCGAGAGATTCAACAACCCGTATGTTGACCATCAGGTGACTTCGATTATGCTGAACTCCTTCCCGAAGTTCCAGGCTCGCGACCTTCCCGGCGTGAAGACATTCCTCGAGCGCAAGGGTCATCTGCCCGAAGGACTCGTATTCGGTCTGGCTGCTATCATCACTTATTATAAGGGTGGTAAGCGTGAGGATGGTGCAGAAATCGTACCTAACGACGACGAGAAGATTATGGCATTGCTTCGCGATCTCTGGGCAACTGGCGATACGCAGAAGGTTACCGACGGCGTTCTCTCTGCAGAATTCATCTGGGGCGAAGATTTGCACCAGATTGCAGGTCTGGCCGACCTCGTGAAGAAAGACCTCGATCTGATTCAGGAGAAGGGAATGCTGGAGGCAGTGAAGACAATCCTCTAATCTCTTCTAACAACATTCATAGCCGTTTCGGAAGTTCATTTCGGAACGGCTTTTTGTTTGCCCATAGTTCGCCCTATAGTTCGCCTTTTTTATTTTTTTATTTGCTTTTTAGTTTTTAGTTTTTAGTTTTCGTCAAGGTCTTCGTTAAGGTTATCGTTAAGGTTATCGTTAAGGTTTTCGTTATCGTTTTCGTTATCGTTACCTGTCTCCGAAGTTCAGGCCGAAGTAGATGTTCACACTACCGAACACACTATTCGTTGAGAAGTGGCTCTTGCGATAACTATATGAATGCAGAATCGTACTCATGCCCGCATACCATCGCGTATTGTTCCAGACCAGTCCGAAGCGCCCTACCCCGTCGAGATTGAAATTTCGGAATGAGAACTCGCGCAGACTAATCTTCTCCCTTTCCATATCACCCGTTGAGCGCCTATGGCCAAGTGCAAGCGAGAGTGAAACCGCAAATAGCCAGTCTTTGGCAAACACCCAGTTGTAGGCATAGCCCGCCGATACGCTCAGGTCTGTATAGTTCACCTTCGTGGCTACAAGCGTCGTGTCGACCGTGATCGCCGACATGTCGATATCGAGTTTCGACATAATCAGATTCTTCAGGTTAACGGCGTCAATGTTCAGTTTGTGTTGCGTGTAGCCGATGCCAATAAGCGGCGAACCGCAACTAATCTTCTGACAAGTGCTTTGGTTGAATGCTGCGGGATAAGAGAATCGGTTGTGATTCCAGATGTAGTAGAAATTAAATCCTTTGATGCTCGCATTGAATCCGCTGAACGGAACATTGCGGAACGTGCTTGTGTTCATGTTCTCGCCCAATGTGAGACGTCGGATCTTGTAGTCGTTACCCGTTTTTCGATAGAACAGGTCCACACCTACCTGATTACTATAGAGGCTGATGTCAAAATCCTGTTTGTTGTGACCGTCGCCGAGGTGTGAAAAGTCAATCGTATAACCGAGCACGAGCCAGCGCCAGCCGATATACGGACCGAACTTGAAACTGGGCTCGGGCGAAAGCACAATCTCGTGTCCCGCCTTATCGCTGATCGTGTAGGATTCGTAGGTGTTGGTGTTCTGCAACATCACGGTATAGTTGTAATGCTGCGGTTCAATATAACGCTTGTCCACTCGGCTGAATTTCTTCACCTCCTCATACACCTTGTCCCAGAAACTCATTTCCTCGCGAGTCTTCTTGTGTTTCTTCTGAGGCTCCACAGTTGTTGAGTCGGCCTGAGTCGTCAGAGCGGCCAGAGAGTCGGCCTGAGTCGTCAGAGCGGCCAGAGAGTCGGCAACGACAATTTCCTGTCCGCATGCACTGAATGCCACGAACACAGAGAATAAAACCGAAAGCAACAACCGAAGCATTTTCCTATTATACCTTATATAATATTAGAATTTTCTTTTTTATCGTGTGACATTAGAATTTACCCAGGATGCGGTCCATCACCCAGTTCACGGGCGTCGCGCTCACACTCGTACATTGGCATTTGCCAAAGCCCTGCAGATCTTCGATGACCTCGCGAATGAGCGGTAACTGAACGTAGGGCGGATTCGGCACGTCAATGTGCTGTTCGCCGTCGCTCGTCACCAGATGGATGGGCGCATAGTCGAAAACAGAGAACTCCACCAGACCCAGATCGCCCACGACCTCAATCCTGTCCTCACGCGCACTCTCGTGACCCGCAAAGCACCACGAACCGCTACCCACCAGTCCGCTGTCGAAACAGAAACACGCGCTGACGGTGTCCTCTGCCTCATACAGATGAGCGCGATTGGTGCAGTAGCCATGAGCCCGTACAATCACTCCGAAGAATTCCTGCAGCAGGTCGAGTTGATGAGCAGCAAGGTCGTAGAAATAGCCGCCGCCAGCAATCTCGGGACGCAGTCGCCAGGGGAGTTTGTCGGGTGGATTGTCATCGCCCTCGCGAGGTGGTGTCGAGAAGCGCACCTGCACGTTGATCACCTTTCCAATCTGCCCTTCCTCGATAATCTGCTTCACATGCTGGAAATACGGAAGGCGCCTGCGATAATAGGCCACGAAGCACGGAATCCCCGTCTCTTCGCTGATTCGGTTGATGCGCACGCAGTCCTCATAACTGGCTGCCAGCGGTTTTTCCACATACACAGGCTTCCCCGCCCGCATCGCCATAATGGCAAATGTTGCATGCGAACTGGGAGGCGTTGCGATATAGATGGCGTTCACTTTCGGGTCGTCGATGAGTTTCTGGGCGTCGGTGTACCATTTGGCAATTCCATGGCGCTCGGCATAGGAGCGCGCACGTTCCTCCGTACGGCTCATCACTGCCTCGATGTGCGAACCATCCACATCATTGAAGGCTGGTCCCGATTTCTTCTCGGTCACCTCACCGCATCCGATAAATCCCCAACTGATTAGTTTCATCTGCTATGTTTTAAGTTCCTACGAATCCTTCTCCGCCTATTCAATGCGGTCGTTGGCATATTGTGGCAAATGGAAGAAGTCGATGTTCTCGAACACGCGGCGCACGGGGTTGATCTCGAGGAATGTCGTTCCTGCGGCGAGTCCGAGGTTTCCGCTCAGATAGGCAATCTTGTCGTCAAGCGTCACATATCCCTTCTGTCTCAGCATTCGCAGTGCCGAAAGGAAGATGTATTCCGATGATTTCGACTGATGCTGGTAGATGGGAATCACGCCATAACTCAGGTTCAGCAGTCGCTGGGTCTTTTCGCGATAGCAGATAGCCAGAATCGGCTTGGGTCCGCGGAACGAAGCCAGATAGCGCACCACCTCACCCGTCATCGAGTCGGCAATGATACCCGCTACACCCAGACGGCGTGTGGAGTTGATGGCCGAGTAAGCGAGGAATTCCTTCTGCGAGCAGTTGGGCGACAACGAGATCTCAAACCCATGCAGACGCTGACGGTCGCTCTCGGCTTGTTCGGCAATGGTTGCCATCACCTCAACGGCTTCCACAGGATACTTGCCCGTAGCAGTTTCGCCCGAAAGCATCACCGCGTCGGTACGCATGTAGATGGCATTGGCGATATCCGTTACCTCAGCACGTGTCGGACGAGGCTGGGTGATCATCGAGTGCAGCATCTGGGTGGCCACAATCACGGGCTTTCGGGCAATCACACACTTGCTGATGATTTCCTGCTGAATGCCGGGAATGCGCTCCAGCGGAATCTCAATACCCAGGTCGCCTCGCGCAATCATGATACCATAACTGGCCTCTATGATTTCGTCGATGTTGTCCACACCCTCCTGATTCTCAATCTTCGAGATAATCTTGATGTCGCTGTTGTGCTCGTCGAGGATATCCTGAACGGCCTTCACGTCGGCTGCCGAGCGCACAAACGAATGCGCAATGAAGTCGATGTCCTCCTCAATGGCGAAGAGAATGTTCTTGCGGTCTTTCTCCGTGATGGCGGGCAGGTCGATATGAACGCCCGGCACATTTACGCTCTTGCGCGAGCCGAGCACACCTTCGTTCTCCACTCGTGCCACAATCATCGGGCCGGTGTTCTCCATGACCAGCATGTCGAGCGCTCCGTCGTCGAAGAGGATATGGTCGCCAACGTGAACGTCGCTGCAGAAGTCCTTATACGACACGTTCACGATGTCGTGGGTTGTGTCCATTTCCGGACGTCCGAACACTTTCACTACGTCGCCAGCCTTATAGTTGATGGGTTCCTTCACGGGTGTCGAGCGAATCTCAGGACCCTTCGTGTCGATGAGGATTCCGATATGTGGCGACACTGTGCGCACATTCTTAATCACTTGGCGCATGCCGTCTTGCGTAGCATGTGCAGTATTCATTCTGACGACATTCATTCCTGCAAAGAAGAGTTTGCGCAGAAACTCTACGTCGCAGCGGAAATCGCTGATTGAGCAAACGATCTTAGTCTGTTTCATAGCATGAAAATATTTTATTTCCCGACGGGATGATTCAACATAGGTACTTGAGAGTCGCTCAGGCCCAGTTCACGTACGAGGGCATCTCTCTCCATCGTGGCGCGGGCAACAGTCTTTAGTCCCATCGCCGTACAGGCCAGGTAGATGTTCTCCGAAACGTACCCTGCGTCCATTGCGCCCAACTCTCGATTGTTGTGCACGCGGCTGATGTCGCTCACCAGCACCAGACTCACTGGAGCCGATGCGGCAAACTCCTGTCTGCCTGCTACTGCCTTGCGAAGGTCGAGCGTAGAGACGCGGGTCAGCGTGTTCTGTTCAGCATTGTAAAGCCACGCCCCGTCAGCACGACAGACATAGACCAGTATGTCCTGAGCGTTGATGGCTGAGGGTGCAGTGATGCGTTTCGACTCAGGGCGGTTGATGCCACAGGCGGCCCAGAGCAAGTTCGAAAGTTCCTGCTTCGAAAGATCTGTTGAGGCATAGGTGCGTTCCGACTGCCGTTTCGACAAGGCTTCTACCAGCGTGACCGACGCACTCTTCTCGTCGAACTGTGGTGAGGGCAGTTCCATCTTGTCTTGTGCCATAACGCTTCCGCTCATGAGGGCTGCGAAGGCAAGGGTGATAAGCGATTTCTTTGTCATATCCAGTTGTTGTATTTGTTTCTGTTCGCAAAGTTACAAAAAATCGAGTGCAGAACAAAAAGAATTCATTCTTTTTTTATGCCGAGATGCAATAACTTCGGTGACAACCTGAACCAAAGTTACAAAAAATCGAGTGCAGAACAAAAAGAATTCGTTCTTTTTTTATGCCGACCTTTTTTTGAATTCCGAAAATAACACCAAAAAACACGAAAAGCACGAAAATTTATTTATAACGAAAATAAACGAAAATACACGTAAATTTTAATTGATTGGGCATTGGTATAGCCCTAGGGCTAGAAATCCTTCAAATAATCGCTATGCGAAAGATATATGGCGTTCTATATTGCGCCTCTGAAGTCTAATCAAAAAACGGGCTGAAAGCCCAACTCGCTCCTAGCCCAGGGCAACGCCCTGGGTATAATGTAATCAAAACTAATATTCGCGCTGTAAGTGCAAAAGATTTATTCTTCAAGAATTTGTGAATTAGAGAATTTCCTGACTGATTTAAAACAAAAGTACACAAGTTTTTAAGTTTCGAAAAGAGACATAAATTCAAGTTCACAAGTTTCAAAAAACAACACAAGGTGGCTGCCACATGACGATACTTTTGTCCTTTTGTGATTTCTGTTCTTAATCTTATGTCAATTAAACCTCTTAATTATTTATGTTCTTCTGTTTTATCTTCACTGCCACGAATTTTCAACTTTCAATTCTCGATTTTCAACTTTGCGAAGCAACTAATCTGTGGACAAAAAAATAATGAGTAATTAGAAATGAGTAATGAGTAATTCGTGGCTGCGACTTGAAATCTGAAACTTGAAACCTGAAACTTGAAACCTGAAACTTGAAACCTGAAACTTGAAACCTGAAACTTGAAACCTGAAACTGGGCGAAGCCCTTATCAGTGATTTAAAAATCCGTGTCTTTAAAACATAAGATAAATCCGTGTCATCCGTGGTTAAAAGTCAGCAGGATAAGGTAATCTCGTTCCTCGTTCCTCCCTCCTCGTTCCTCGTTTATTTCATCCCTTCTTCACTCCTGAAAATCCAGCCAACCCTCTTCCCAGATTCCTTCGCTGTTCGCTTCGTCAGTTGCTGACGAGCCTGAAACCGTGAGCCCCAGCAGACGGATGGGACGCTCGTTGGAATACTCTACCTCTGCGAGCAGTTGCTTCGCGAGGGGCAGTATCTCGTCCTTCGTCTTCACCGTGTGGTTCACCGTGATGCTACGGGTGATCTGCGTGAAGTCGTAGTACTTCACCTTCAGCGTGAGCGTTCGACCCTCGAAACCTGCCCGTTTGATTCTGCCCTCCAGTTCCAGCACCGTGTGATAGAGTTCGATGATCACAGCCGACTGATTGCCGATATCCTCCAGAAACGTATGCTCGCAGCCTACCGACTTTCGTTCGCGTTCCACGATGACTGGCCGATTGTCGATGCCTCGTGCAAACTGATAGTACATCGGTCCAGCCTTCCCGAATACCGCCGACAGATGCGAGAGCGACACCTCCCGCAGTTGTTCCCCGCTGTAGATGCCCATTCGGTGCATGCGCTCAGCAGTCTTCGGCCCAACTCCCCAGAATTTCTCAATCGGCAGGGAACCAATGAAGCCAAGGGCGCGGTCGGGATGCACCACAAACAGTCCGTCGGGCTTCCTGTAGTCCGAGGCAATCTTCGCGAGGAATTTGTTGTAACTGACGCCAGCCGAAGCCGTCAGTTGCGTTCGCTCGCGAATCTTCTCTTTGATCTCAAGGGCAATCGTCTGCGCCAGTTCTATTCCCTTCTTGTTCTCCGTGACGTCGAGAAACGCTTCATCGATCGAGAGCGGTTCCACGAGGTCAGTGTATTCGTGGAAGATCTCATGAATCTGAGCCGACACCTCTTTATATACATGGAAATGGCCAGGAACGATGATCAGATGGGGGCAGAGTCGTTTCGCCACCATCACCGACTGCGCCGAATGCACACCAAACGGACGCGCCTCGTAACTCGCCGTAGAGACAACACCGCGTTCACCGTCATAACCTACGGCAATAGGCTTGCCGCGCAGTTCCGGATTGTCGCGTTGCTCAACGGAGGCAAAGAACGCATCCATATCTATGTGAATAATCTTGCGCATCGTCATTTTCATGCAAAGGTAAGAAAAACGAACGAAAAAACTTGCAGTATTCAAAACTTTTCATTATATTTGCCCTCGGAAATCAAAAACTTAAACATTTTATTCACCTTAAACATCAAATGACTTATGGCTTACAAAATTGTTGACGTCGAAGGAATCGGCGAAGTTTATTCGAAGAAACTTATTGATGCAGGCATCAACACCGTTGACGATCTGCTGGCAAAGTGCTGCAAACCCGCAGGACGTAAGGAACTTGAGGAGGCTACCGGCATTAGCGGTAAACTCATTCTGACTTGGGCAAATCACGCAGACCTCATGCGTATCAATGGCGTTGGACCTCAGTTCTCAGAATTGCTCGAGGCCGCTGGTGTTGACACCGTGAAGGAGTTCCGTCATCGTGTTCCCGCTAACCTTCAGCCCAAACTTGAGGAGATCAACGCAGAGAAGAATCTCGTTGGCCGCGTTCCCAGCGTGAAGGAAGTTGAGAAGATGATTGAGCAGGCTAAGGAACTCGAACCCTGCATGGAATATTAATGAAGCATTTTGATTGCACCCCAACAGCAATCAACTCATTCGATTACTAACTAATTCAAACGAAGCATTGTTCCCCTACCCCGGAGCAATGCTTCTCTTTTTTGCCTTTTAAGAATCTTTTAATTCCGAAAAAACTCGAACTTTTGGAGCAGCGAGCGCTAATAGGCTTGCATAATTGGCCGAGTCGCGATCAAAAGTCGGTGGAGCCAAAATAAGCGAAAAATTCGAAACCCCTTTTACAACATTTGAGCATTCCCCGATTAACGAGGAACGCTCAAACATCTCACTCTTCTTGGCGCACGCGCCAATTGTTTTCTTTTGTTTTTAACTGTCCTGTAATGTTACTTTGTTACCTTGTTACCTTGTTACTTTGGAAACGACGGCGGAACTCAGCAGTTAGATTTTCAAATTTATACTCGTATCCCCAATAACTATCTACTCCCCTCCATTTAGGGAGGGGCTGGGGGGTGGGTCTCTTATTGTTTCCCCAGTATATTATTCACCAGCGCAGTGACGTCGGCAATCGTAATTGATTCATCGCCGTTCACGTCGGCAGCATTGTGGTCATAGGCATACGGCTGCACGTTGTCCTTACCGAGGATGATGTTCACCAGCGCAGTGACATCAGCAATCGTGACAGAGCCGTCGCCGTTGACATCGCCAATAAGGCTGAATTCTGCCTCGAGAATATCAGGACTGAGATTCAGGGCACAACTCTTAATATCTTTGTGAAGTTTGATGTCGTTGAGTTCGAAGTAAGCGTTGAAGGCGTTGACTATGGAAGTCTTTGTGGCCTCTTTGATTTCACCGTCGGCCAAGAAGAGTTTGGTGGCGTCGCCTGCTGCTATTTCCACCGGTCCATAAAGACCCATTAATGTTACAGCATCGCTTTCAACAGCGCTTGCTGTCGGAGCAGTAAGTTTGACAAAGTCGAAGCAAGGGTTGGCAACCTCTGTGCCGCTTGTCCACTTCACGAAGTAAGGCTTGCCAGCCTGTATTTTGGTTGCGCTGCGGCATACGATGGTCAGTTTTCCCTCACTGGAGACAGAAGCACTCAAAAACTGGCGGACAGTAGCACCGTAGAGCGGACTGTCGCTATCAGTGAGGTCTTCGTTGAACGGCAGGCAGAGTGTTGTCCACTTATTGTCTTTTGTCAGCGTGCGGTTGCTGAGAGTGACGTCTATGTCGATTGACTCTGAAACATTCTCCGCGATGACATCATTGTTGTCGGCGTCAGCAGGAAGTTCGAGACATTCTGTCATATAGTAGGCGCCATTGTAGAAGATTCCGTTCTCGTAAGCTGTGAGACCACCTTCGTAAGTAGCAACCGGTGTGTCCAGATTCTCTGGTGCTGACAGACGGCGGTAAGCACGTTCGGCACCTTCACCGTCGGCCGGACCTTGTGTATCATAGCACCAGCCAAATCCGACGTTGTTGCCCACATGTGTCACACTCTGATCATCACCATAACTGATGATAATTCCGCGGTAGAAGTTGTTTGTGTTGTAATCATTGTGAGAAGAGCGGCCAAATATGGCACCAGTGTAGTCGCCTCCTTGAACGGTGGTACCGTAATAGAGACAGTTGAAAACTCCCTTGGCGTTGATATAGCCTGCAATACCTCCGAAGTATTGACCGCTATAGATTGTAGGACGTTCTGTGTTGTTGGTAAGTTGGGCTACGACTGGAGCCGTGATGGAGGCTCCACAGGTGCAACCATAAATGCTGCCACCATAAAAGACGTAACCTGCGATACCAGCATGGTACTGAGCGTCGTTCACCACTGCATTCACGCTAACGTCGCTGGCCACGTGGCAGTTCTCAATACGGGCTCCGGAGTTGTTGCCCAATACGGCTGCCACATAGTTGTAACCAGTGAATGAGGAGTTGGCGATAGTAAGGTTCTTGATAACCGCATGCCTGAGGTTTGACTGATAACAGAAACCGAAAAGACCTATGTTGCTATCGTCATAATTGGATATACCAGTGCGCGTGATGTTGATTCCTGATATGGTGTGACCGTCACCGTCGAAACTTCCGCTGAACTGATATTGTTCGGTTTCGCTAACTCTATAGCCGATAGGTGCGAAGTTGTTTTCCGTACCGTCATAAGTGATGTCGGCCATAAGTTGGAAATATTTACCCTCGAAGGTGGTACCGCTGTTCACGTCTTTAGCAAAGCGGTTCATCTGGTCGATATCGTAGATTTTATATGGGTCGTCCTCTGTGCCAGCACCTGTGTGAGCCCATTCGGCAGCCTGGAAGGTGGCAGAAAGAACGGCCTCTGCATCGTCAGCGAGAGTGAGTTCGTAAATTTTATAAGTGTCGGTGGCTGTGATGCTTCCGTTGCTGGTGGTAAGCGTCGAAAAGTCGGTACCGTCAGGGAAGGAAAGGGCCAGGCTGACCACGTCGCCTTTTCCAGCATAGTAATTGCCATCGTATTTCACACCCTCTCCGTAGAAGGACAAACCAGCGACATCGTAAGTGGTGGCTGTGTTTGAACACTCAAAAGTCAGTTCCTCTGTGGCGCTGCTGATGGGACGGGCACGAAGCGAACCTGACCAATTCTGGAAGTGGTAGGTGTGGGCACAATTGATGACAGTGGCTTGACTGTTGAACAAGTAACCGCCACTGAGATAGCGGAAGTTTGAGTAAGAACCATGCTCTACACAGTTGGTGATGGTAATAGTGGCTGAACTGTTGCACCAGCCCATGAAAGCGGCGGCATGAGTGTCGGAAGCGTCAGATGCAGCAGTGATACTACCGTCAAACAGACATCCTTCAATAACAACAGTAGATTCTTTTGCATGACCTACGATACCGCCTCCGTGAGGGCCGTTAGTGGCATCTCCTGTGCATGTGACAGCCGTGGAGACATGGCAGTTCTCAATCCGGTTGCTGCCATAGGACATACCGACCAGTCCTGCGGAGTGGATACCACCACTGGAAACACCGTCCACAGTGATGTTGCGCAAGGTGGCGTAATTGACATGATGGAAAGGTGCTGTGGCCTCTTCGGTGCCAGTGAAATTCACAGTCAACTTATGGGCTGTGCCGTTGTATTTACCGTCGAACTCACCTTCGAATGGTGCAATCTCAGTACCCCACATTCTGTCAACTGTGATGTCGTTTGCCAGCACAAGTTTCTTGCCGACATAGGACATACGGTTTAAGTTTGCCGCAACCTTGTTCCAGTTGGCCTGAGAGGCAATAATGTAAGGATTTTCTCTGGAACCATCGCCTTCAGGAGAGATGGCCTCCACAACATCGGAATAAATAGTACAATCAGAATTTTGGAAGGTGAGATAATATTCAGGGCCGGATGTCGATTTCTCAAATGTGCCCTCATTGCATCCCAATGTGAGATAATCATAGTTTTCATCAAAGGCGAGGTCAATAGTGAGTTTCTCTTCACTTCCCCCATAAATGACACCATTGTAGGTGAAGCCCGTGTCGGAGAAATCCAGTCCGTTGGTGTAGTGGTTCTCTGTCTCATCAACGAGGGTGAGGTGGAGATGCTCGTTTCCAGAAGTTACTTTATAAGCCTGCAGACCTTGTGCGTTTCCAAATGACAGAGTGAAATAAGCCTTGCTGAACGTAGCCGCATCGGATGCGGAACTGTGTATGAACTGATAATAGGCTCCACCGATGGAGATATACGCAGGGTCACAGACACTCTCTATGAAATTAACGGTGGAACCATGCATGCAATATCCTACAAAACCACCCCATTCGCCGGTGTAGTAACCTACCATCGTACCTTTGTACAGACAGCCGTAGAACGTTAAAGAACTGTTGCCCGTGATATAACCGACGAAACCACCATGAGAGCCATCGCCATTGACACTACTGTCGATAGTGGCATTGGACGTACAGTTGGAAATATAGGCCTCGCTTCCTGTACTTTCGGTTTCTGAACCTATTACGGCACCTATCAATGTACCTGCATTTGACCCGGCTGTGTAGATAGTACCTTTCACATTCAGGTTCTTGATGTCGCAGGAACGAACAAAACTGAACGGAGCCACATACTGCTCTTCCAAATAAGACGTGCTGCTGCCGTAATTAAGTGTCAGTGTATGGCCATCGCCATCATAAGTGCTCTGGAACGGAAAGTCTCCTGTTCCAACTTTTGTGCTGACGGTCAGGTCGGCCGTCTGCTTGAAATAATATGGGTCATTGTAACCCAGGCTCACTATCAGACCCAGGTTGTTCCAGTCTTCCTCAGAAGTGATGAGGTAAGGTGATTCCTCTGAGCCGTCGCCTTCGAGAACGATGACTGCATCTTCTGTATGGTAATAGAAAATGTTGGATAATGTGATACCGTAAGGATAAACATCCATGCCTTCCTGCTGGCCATAACTGTAACTACGGGTAGGGATGCCGCTGTTGCCGTTACCATAGTTGATGAATCCTGTCCCCTCTTCAATAGTAAGAGCCTCTACGGCACCGAGATTATAGGTCGGCTCCGTCTCATCAGTGTAATAACCGGCATTCAGCGTGGTGCAGGTGTAGAGGTTGTAGGTCAGCGTACCGCCATCACAGAGACCTGTGATGCCACCGATATAGTTGTTGTTACCATTGACTGTGATGGTGCCGGCATAGAGACAGTCCTGAATGGTACCGCCGATGTTCTGACCGGCAATTCCGCCGAATGAATAACCGTTGGAATGTGTGCCTTCACTTATATTTGCAAAACTGTAGCAACCCACGATGGAACCTTCGTTCACACCAACCAAACCGCCAATGTTGTATGAAACATCTATACTTGCCGTCATTGTCACTCCCTTGACATGACAATTCTCGATGCTACCTTGGTTGTAGCCAACGATCACACCGCCATTCACACCTGCTGTATAGGTGGATGCGTCGATAGTAAGGTTCTTGATTACGGCCGTGCTGCCTGCATATCCAAACAAGCCGCCGTAAAAGCCGCCTGTCTCGTAGAAAGGACTATAGTAGATACCACTGATGGTGTGTCCCTGACCATCGAAAGTTCCCATAAACTTATATAAGTCTGAACCATTATTGTCTACGCCAATAGGTACACCCCATTCATGCGCACCAAGATCAATGTCATTGGCCAACGTGATGGTCCAACCTTTGAAGTTTCCAAAAGCATCGGTTGCCATACTTGCATCATCAGCCATTTTGGCCAACTCTGCAGCAGTGCTAATCACAATAGTCTTGTTAGTTGCGTCGTAGTTTGAATACGACTCAGCAGCAAAACCTTGTTCCCACGAGGAAGTGGGTTCGGCCTGAACGCCCAACACACACAACAATGCCATGATGGCAAAAAAGATTTTTCTTTTCATTTCCTGACTTTTTAAATATCGTATTAGTTGTTTGGTTATACTTTTACTTTTGATCTCCTTCTAATGGTTTTATATGAACCATTTTTTTGTGTACGTTTACATAACCGAAAAAGTCGCAAAAGAGGCATTTATGGGTTCGTTTTTTGCGTACGCGAACAAAAAACTGTGCAAAGTTACAATTTTTTTTTCAGATAACATTATTTTTTTTCTATTTTTATTCATAATTACTTCAATGATAACTTGGTACAGTTTCTATTCTAACTACTTCATTTATATTTTTCCCTAGGTCTTATCCCTAAATTTAAGAATTTTCCCGTCCCTGCTACAGATGAATTAATAAGAATTAGAGAATTGGCGTTCTATATCGCGCCTTGCTGAGGGAATTCAGAAGACAACCATAACAACAGATGAAAAATTAATAGATTCCGAAAATGGACGAAAAAAACGAAATGAAAGGATGGCCTGAAAGGCTTGGCGTCCGTTCTGCTTCGAACGACAAACGAGTTTGCCATCGCAGCCGACTGACTGCCACCTGTTTCAAAGAAACATCTCATCCTTTCTTCCACGAAAATCGTGGTTGCATTAGCGCCAATCTGTGAAATCGAAAAATCTGTGCTCATCTGTGTAATCTGTGGGCAAAGAAATAATGAGAAATTAGAAATGAGTAATTAATAATTAGGAATGAGTATTGAGTAATTCGTGGCAGATTTGCAGCAGTTTCTGTGAACATCGGTGAACGATAATCCGTGTAATTTAAAACTTAAGAAAAATCGGTGTCATACGTGGTTAAAAACTCTTGAACTTTGAACTTTGAACCTTGAACTTATAGGTAGAAATCAGAGGTGAGATGAGCGTACCAATCGGTGCGAGAACCGTCAGGATTCTGGAGACAAAATTCGTGTTTGTCGAAGGTTTCGGGACGAGACTTTCTGAAGGCAAGAAGAGCACGTTTAAAAGGCTTTCGCTCGGTTGTCTTGATGAGATGTTGGCGTGAGATGTAAAAGCCTGAAAAATAGGATGTTGTGCAGAATTGTTCAACTAATTCTGCGGGTATAATAACTGAGAAAACTCCATCGTCAGAAAGTAGTCGAAACGCACCGTTTATGAGGTCGGAAAAAGGCAACGAATCAGTATGTCGGGCAGCAGCCTTTTGAGGGTCAGGATTGCGAAGACTATTCACGAAAAACGGAGGGTTGGAGACAATGCTATCGAAGGTCATTTGTTCCCCTACTCCATGTTCAAAAAAGTCTTGAAGAGAATAGGTCTCATCATTATTTTCAACATCATTCTGAAGTGAACTGACCTCTGCATTATTTTCAACAATATTCTGAAGAAGACAGGCCTCTGCATTATTTTTAATAATATTCTGAAGTGAACAAGGCACTCCCTTTTCTTCAACTATAGACTGAACTGAACAGGCTCTCTTTTCTTCAACAACATCCTGAAGCGAAGAGGCTTCTTCTTCTTTATTTATAAAGTTGTGAACCGAGGAAGATACACCTTTTATAGAATCTTGAGCTGAGGAAGATACACTATTTGCTGAATCTTGAGCCGAGGAAGACTCTTTTTTCATAAATTCCTGCAGCGAGCAACAAGTGATCCCTACCCTGCTGGCAAAGGGTGAGGCAGCGATGTTCTCGAGGGCCTGAGCGCAACTGTCGCTGTCGATATCGATTCCGAGGACAGAGGCTTGAGAGAAGCGTTGGGCCATCATCAGGGCAATGAGTCCGGAGCCTGTGCCAATATCGAGGATGCGCCGACCACCCTCAGCCCATGCACCCAGCAAAACGCCGTCGGTGCCTACTTTCATGGCACAACGGTCTTGCTCGATATGGAACTGCTTAAATGTGAACACAGGCAGGAGAATTTTTGATTTGATTTACCTTGAAAACGTCCTTTTGCCCGTTTTATTGTCAACTTTTAGCATTTTCTCACATATTATTTAATAAATTTGTCATTTGCAGAGGAAATAATTCGAATAAAATTTCGTACCTTTGCAGACTCAAATAATGATTGACGAAGAAATATAAGGAAAAAAGAAATTTGTAAGGTAACAGATTTAAGCAGAAAATGGCAAAGAATAACACATCCATACAGATGATCGCCGACTATGATGGCGACATCGCAACACTTTTCGATCAGGAGCCAGAGGGCAATATCCCTATACTTGCCACACGCAATATCGTATTGTTTCCAGGTGTCATTGCTCCGATAGTCATTGGCCGCGAGGCAAGCATCAACTTGGTTGAACGACTGCAGCAGAAGCCCGAACAGGTGTTCGGCGTGTTCTGTCAGAAGAGTTCTGATGTTGAGGAACCCACAGAGAAAGACCTCTACGACCTCGGCACCTACGCTAAACTTGTGCGCGTGCTCGACATGCCCGGTTCGGGTAAGAACGTGACCATCATCGTGCAGGCCTATGGCCGTTGCAAACTCGAGGCCATCACCCGCCGCCGTCCCTATATGTTCGGTACTACCACGCTGATGAAGGAAGAAATGCCCGACGGACGCGACAAGACCTATCGCACGGCCGTTGACGACCTGAGGGCGACCACCATAGATTATATTCACCAGAACGAAGACATTCCCGACGAGTCGCAGTATGCGCTTGAGAACATCAAGAACAAGGTGCTCATCGTGAACTTCATCTGCACGAATATGCCTTTCGCCATCAACGACAAGATGAAGCAGTTGCGCGCGAACTCGATGATGGAGCGCGTGATTGAGGTGCTGAAGACCCTGAACAAGGACATTCAGTTGCTGAAGTTGCGTCAGGACATCCGCACCCGCACCCGTGAGGACATCGACGAGCAGCAGCGCGAATACTTCCTGCAGCAGCAGATTAAGAATATCAAGGAGGAACTGGGTAACGGAGAGGGCTCGCCCGAACGCCAGGAGTTGGAGGAAAAGGCCATCGGCAAGAAGTGGTCGGAGGAAGTGGAAAAGGTGTTCCGCAAGGAACTCGACAAGCTCGACACGCTCAATCCGCAGAGTCCCGACTTCAGTGTGCAGGTGAACTATCTGCAGACGATGGTGAATCTGCCTTGGGGTGAATACACCGAGGACAATCTCGACCTGAACCGCGCCCAGAAGATTCTGGACCGTGACCACTACGGCATGGAGAAGGTGAAAGAGCGCATTCTGGAATATATGGCTGTGCTGCAGTTGCGCGGCGACCTGAAATCGCCCATCATCTGCCTCTATGGACCTCCGGGAGTCGGTAAGACCTCGCTGGGCAAGTCGATTGCCGACGCGATGAAGCGCAAGTATGTGCGAGTGAGCCTCGGCGGACTTCACGACGAGAGTGAGATTCGCGGACATCGCCGTACCTACGTCGGAGCCATGCCCGGACGAATCATCAAAAACATTCAGAAGGCAGGGTCGTCGAACCCCGTGTTCATTCTGGACGAGATAGACAAGATTACGCAGAATACCATCAATGGCGACCCGTCGTCGGCAATGCTCGAGGTGCTCGACCCCGAGCAGAACTCTGCGTTCCACGACAACTACCTTGACGTTGACTATGACCTGTCGAAGGTGTTGTTCATCGCTACTGCCAACAACCTCGGGACCATTCCCAAGCCCCTACTCGACCGTATGGAAGTGATTGAGGTGAGCGGCTACATCACCGAGGAAAAGATTGAGATTGCCAAGCGCCATCTGATTCCTCGCGAACTTGAAAACACCGGTCTAAAGATGAAGGGCGACAAGAACTATCCGAAGTTCAATAAGGCTGCGATTGAGAAAATCATTGAGCAATATACCAGGGAGAGCGGCGTTCGCCAACTGGAGAAGCAGGTGAACAAGGCGCTGCGCAAGATGGCTTTCATGAAGGCCCGCGACGGAGTGCTCCCGTTTGAGAAGATTACACCCGACCAGATTGAAGACCTGTTAGGTAAGCCACCTTTCTATCGCGACATCTATCAGGGCAACGATTATGCAGGTGTGGTGACAGGACTGGCCTGGACCAGTGTCGGTGGCGAGATACTCTTCATCGAGACCTCGCTGTCGAAGGGAAAAGCCGGCAAACTCACCCTGACAGGAAACCTGGGCGACGTGATGAAGGAGTCGGCCGTGATTGCACTCGAATATGTGAAGGCACACGTCGACACACTCGGCATAGACTACCGTATCTTCGACCAATGGAACATCCACATCCACGTGCCTGAGGGCGCTACACCGAAGGACGGACCTTCGGCAGGAATCACGATTGCCACCTCGATAGCCTCGGCGCTCACCCAGCGTAAGGTGCGCAAGAACACCGCGATGACCGGTGAGATCACCCTGCGCGGCAAGGTGCTACCCGTGGGCGGAATCAAGGAAAAGATTCTGGCTGCAAAGCGTGCCGGAATAACCGACATCGTGATGTGTCAGGACAACAAGAAAGACATTGAGGAGATTCCCGAAATCTATCTGCAGGGCGTTCAGTTCCACTATGTGGAGAACGTGCAGGACGTGTGGAACTTCGCACTCACCGATGAGATTGTGAAGAATCCTATCGAGTTCAAGATTGAGGAAGAAAAGAAGTAGTAGAACCCCGAAAAAGAGCGACAGAGAGTGACGTTCGAACTGCAACATACCGATAATGCCTCAGATGCCCGCACGGGTATCATCACCACCGATCACGGTCAGATAAAGACGCCGATATTCATGCCCGTCGGCACTTGCGGCTCGGTGAAAGGCGTGCATTTCTCGGAACTACGCGAACAGGTGCAGGCTCAGATTATTCTGGGCAACACCTATCATCTATACCTTCGCCCGGGTCTCGATATCCTGCAGAAGGCGGGAGGACTGCACAAGTTCAACACGTGGGATCGCCCTATACTGACCGATTCAGGCGGCTTCCAGGTGTTCTCGCTGACAGGCATCAGAAAACTGCGCGAGGAAGGCTGCGAGTTCCGTTCGCACATCGATGGCTCAAAGCATTTCTTCACGCCCGAGAACGTGATGGACACCGAACGAATCATCGGTGCTGACATCATGATGGCGCTCGACGAATGTCCTCCGGGCCAGAGCGACTATCAGTACGCGAAGCAGTCGCTGGGGCTCACACAGCGCTGGCTCGACCGCTGTTTCAAGCGATTCAACGAGACTGAACCGCTCTATGGTCACAGGCAGAGTCTCTTCCCCATCGTGCAGGGCTGCACCTATAAGGATTTGCGAAGGGAGGCAGCGAAGTTCGTGGCTGACAAAGGAGCCGACGGCAATGCGATTGGGGGACTTGCTGTCGGTGAGCCTACAGAGATCATGTACGAGATGATTGAGGTGGTGAACGAAGTGCTGCCGAAGGACAAACCGCGCTATCTGATGGGCGTAGGAACGCCTCAGAACATTCTGGAGGCCATTGAGCGCGGTGTGGATATGTTCGACTGCGTGATGCCGACCAGAAACGGCCGTAACGCAATGCTGTTCACATACGAAGGCACGATGAACATGCGCAACAAGAAGTGGGAATACGATTTCTCACCCATTGACGAGAACGGCTGCGAGATTGACCGCATTCACTCGAAAGCCTATCTGCATCATCTCTTCAAAGCACAGGAACTGCTGGCGATGCAGATTGCCTCGATTCACAATCTGGCGTTCTATCTGCGTCTGGTGGGCGATGCCCGTCAGCACATCGAACAGGGCGACTTTGTGGCGTGGAAGCGGTCGGTTGTGGAACAACTGGGAAAGAGACGATAAGAGCCTCATGGAGAGAAGACTATTCTCGAACAGTTGGATTCACTCTCGAAGATAATTCTCGCCGAGAAATAAAAGGAAATAGACAGAAAAAATAACGAAATAGGAAACGATGAACTACCATAACGTGCGGAAATACCGCCCCTTGCTGAAGTGCTCCCGATGGCTGCAGAAAGTCGTCGGATGGGTGAAAATTGCCCTCGTGTGGTTGCTGAAGAACCTGAAGAAATTGAAGCCTGGATTCATCAAGCGACTCGACTGGTACATCATTAAGAAGTTCATCGGCACCTATATCTTCTCGATTATACTGATTATCAGTATCGGCATTGTATTTGACGTGAACGAGAACCTTGCGAAGTTCACGCAGTATCATGCACCGCTGAAGGCGATTGTCTTCGACTACTACATGAACTTCGTGCCCTACTTCGCCAATCTGTTCTCGGCGCTGTTTGTGTTTATTGCCGTCATCTTCTTCACCTCGAAACTGGCGGGCAACTCGGAGATTATCGCCATGCTGGCATCAGGTGTGTCGTTCAAGCGACTGATGCGGCCGTATATGATTTCGTGCGTGCTCATCTCGATGCTCTCCTACTATCTGAGCGCCTACGTGATTCCTCACGGGACGTTGATCAGGCAGAATTTCGAGACGGTCTATAAGAACAAGAAGAAAATGACTGCTGCCGATAATGTGCAGTTGCAGGTGGGACAGGGCGTGATAGCCTATATTCAGCACTACGACAACCTGATGAAGAAAGGCTACGGTTTTTCGCTTGACAAGTTTGAGAACAAGAAACTCGTGAGCCACATGACTGCAACCGACATTCAGTATGACACGATTTCCGACAGTAAGTATCACTGGAAGGCCCGTAACTGGAAGATTCGTCAGTTGAAAGGCTTGCGCGAACATATCACGAGCGGAGCACAGAAGGACACGACGATTCTGATGGAGCCCACTGACCTCGTGTATTCGAAAGGTCAGCAGGAGACGTTCACCTCGCCCGAACTGCGGGAATACATCTCGAAGCAGATAGACAGAGGTTCGGGCAATGTGGTGCAATATCAGGTGGAATATCACAAGCGAATCGCGTCGTCGTTTGCTTCGTTCATTCTGACTATCATCGGACTCTCGCTCTCGTCAAGGAAACGCAAGGGCGGCATGGGACTTTACCTGGGTATAGGACTGGCTTTAAGTTTCACATATATCATGCTGCAAACTATATCTTCGACATTCGCCATTAATGCCGACTTCCCACCTATGCTTGCAGCATGGATTCCCAATTTGATATTTGCTGTAGTGGCCTATTTCTGCTACAGACATGCACCCAACTAAGGCAAAACATGAGATTTGAAGAAACTTATCTGAACGATAATATCCTCGATGCGCTCTACGACATGCGTTTCGACGAGATGACCCCTATACAAGAAAAATGTATTCCCGAACTGCTCGACGGACGCGACATTCTTGGTGTGGCGCAGACGGGTACAGGCAAGACTGCCGCCTATCTGCTCCCTATCCTATCGATGCTTGACGACGGCTATGTGGAGTATCCCGACGGTCGTCATATTGCTTTCCCACAGGACGCTATCAACTGTGTGATTATGGCTCCGACGCGCGAGTTGGCGCAGCAGATTGATCAGGCGATGCAGGGATTCGGCTACTATCTGCCCAACGTGAGTTCGGTGGCGGTTTATGGCGGCAACGACGGTAATCGCTACTATCAGGAACTGAATGCGCTGAAGACGGGTGCGTCGGTGATTATCGCTACACCGGGAAGGTTCATCTCGCATCTGACGATGGGAAATGTGGACATGAGCCGAGTGAGTTTCTTTGTGCTCGACGAGGCCGACCGAATGCTCGACATGGGCTTTTCGGATGACATTCTGAAGATTGCGGGCTATCTGCCACAGAGTTGCCAGACGATTATGTTCTCGGCCACAATGCCCGACAAGATTGAGGAATTGGCAAAGACGCTGCTGAAGAATCCTGCGGAGGTGAAGATTGCAGTGAGCAAGCCTGCGGAGAAAATACAGCAGTCAGCCTATATCTGCTACGAGGCCCAGAAACTGAAGATCATTCAGGAGATGTTCAAGCAGGGCGACTTGAGCCGCGTGATAATCTTTGCGGGGAAAATAAATAAGGTCAAGGACGTCTATCACGAGTTGCTCCGAATGAAGATCAATGCAGGTCAGATGCACAGTGACCTGTCGCAGGCCGAGCGCGACGAAATGATGTTCAGATTCAAGAGCGGAAAGGTCGACGTGTTAGTGGCAACCGATATTCTCTCGCGAGGAATCGATATCGACGATATTGCGATGGTGGTGAACTACGACGTTCCGCGTGATGCTGAGGACTATGTTCACCGCATCGGTAGAACAGCCCGTGCTGAGCGCGACGGAAAGGCCGTTACGCTGGTGAATGAGGAGGACATCCGCTACTTCATGCAGATTGAGAAATTCCTTGAGCGCGAGGTTGTGAAAAATCCTCTGCCCGAGGCATTTGGCGAAGGTCCGGAATACAAGATGTCGCGCCCCATTGGCAGAAAAACATCCAGATTTGGTGGAAGGAAACGCGGTGGAAAAATGCAGCAGCGTGGTGGAAAAGGACAACGCGGGGGAAAGGCTCAGCAGAAGGCGCAGAAAGGTGGAGAAAAATCTCAGCAGATGTCGCAGCAGAAGCCCCAGCAGAAGGCTCAGAAGAATGGAGACAAGACGCGGAAGCATAGTGGAGAAACATCCCAAAGGCAAGGCGTAAAAGCGGCGCAAAACGAAGGCAGTTCTCACCAGCGGAACTTCAAGAGAAAGAGCAAGAAAAGCGAGTAGATTCTACACCGATAGAAAAACACAATTGACGGATAGAAGCATAAAATGCTGATGATATTTCAATGTGTCATTTGATTTAATTGTTTTTAACGTAGTTAACAACACATTTTTTGGAAAAAGGTTTGCGGTTGTCATTTTTTTTTGCTTACTTTGCAGAATAGTATTTATATTCTAATAACTTAAACTATCTTGAATATGGCAGAAACAGCGAATCTTTGTGGCCTGAAACGCGAAGACTTTCAGACCACAGTCAACGGAAAACAGACCGATCTATACATTTTGAAGAACAGCCTGGGCAATGAAGTTGCCATAACGAATTACGGTGGAGCCCTTGTTGCTATTATGGTTCCCGACCGCGATGGAAACTACGCCAATGTTATTCAGGGACACGACACCATTCAGGGTGTGATTGACAGTCCAGAACCTTATCTTTCTACACTTATTGGCCGCTACGGCAATCGTATTTGCCGCGGTAAGTTCCAGTTGAATGGCAAGCAGTATGAACTCGCCATCAACAATGGTCCCAATGCGCTGCATGGTGGTCTGAAGGGCTGGAATGCGAAAGTGTGGGAGGCTCTCCAGATGAACGAGAAGACGCTGGTGCTGAAGTACGTAAGTCCTTATGGCGAAGAAGGTTACACAGGCGAGATGAAAGTAACGGTTGTATATACGTTCACAGACGAAAACGAACTCGTGATTGAGTATATGGCCCAGACCAATAAGAAGACCATCCTGAATCTGACGAGTCACGGATTCTTCTCGCTTCAGGGTATTGCGAACCCCACTCCGACCATCGACGATCAGATTTGCGAGATCAACGCTGATTTTTATCTTCCCATCGACGACACATCGATTCCTACTGGCGAAATTCGCTTCGTGAAGGGAACTCCGTTCGATTTCCGTGAGCCAAAGGCAGTTGGAAAGGATATTGATGCCGACGATGAGCAGATTAAGAATGGTGCTGGCTACGACCATTGCTACGTGCTGAACAAGAAGGAAGAAGGCGAACTGAGTTTTGCTGCTCGCCTCGTTGAGCCTAAGAGTGGCCGTACGATGGAGGTCTATACGACTGAGCCGGGTGTTCAACTCTACACCGACAACTGGGCTGACGGCTACGAAGGACAGCATGGTGCAACATTCCCACGTCGTTCGGGCATCTGCTTCGAGTGTCAGCACTTCCCCGATTCTCCCAATCGCCCTTATTTCCCGAGCGTTATCTTGCGTCCCGGTGAGGAGTATCGCCAGAAGACAATCTACAAGTTCGGTATCGATAAATAAATGGATTTAGTTCGTAAACGCGAATCATTCGATTAGTTCAGTATCGACAAAAAATTCTATTCATTCGGAATTGATTATATTTTTAAATAACAAAAAACTTTAAAGTTATGGACATTGAATTCGTAAGAAGTCGCTTCATCAAGCACTTCGATGGAAAGACCGGTAACATCTATGCTTCTCCGGGACGTATCAATCTTATTGGTGAGCACACCGACTACAACGGTGGTTTCGTATTCCCAGGTGCCGTTGACAAGGGCATCATGGCCGAGATGCGTCCCAATGGAACAGAGAGCACCATTCGTGCCTACTCTATCGACTTGAAAGATCGTGTAGACTTTGACTTCCATGATGGTAAGGGCCCGCGTGCTTCTTGGGCTCGCTACATCTACGGTATCACACTGGAAATGGAGAAGTTAGGCGTTCCCGTTAAAGGATTTAATATTGCATTCGCAGGCGATGTTCCCCTCGGCGCTGGTATGTCTTCATCAGCCGCTATGGAGAGTTGCTTCGCATGCGGTCTGAACGACCTGTTCGGTGAGAACAAGGTTTCAAAGTGGGATATGGTTCTTGCTGGTCAGGCTACTGAGCACAACTACTGCGGTGTGAACTGCGGTATCATGGACCAGTTCGCTTCGGTATTCGGACAGGCTGGTAAACTTATGCGCCTCGACTGCCGCAGCCGTGAGTTTGAATATTTCCCATTCAATCCTCAGGGCTACAAACTCGTTCTGCTGAACTCATGCGTGAAGCACGAGTTGGCTGGCTCGCCTTACAACGATCGTCGTAACTCTTGCGAGAATGTTGTGAAGCACATTGCCGCCAAGCATCCGGAAGGAAAGTTCGAGACGCTTCGCGACTGCACATGGGAGCAACTGGAGGAAGTTCGTGCCGAGGTTGGCGAAGAGGACTACAAGCGTGCCCACTTCGTACTCGGTGAGAAGGACCGTGTGCTGGCTGTTTGCGACGCACTTGTTGCAGGCGACTACGAGACCGTTGGTAAGAAGATGTATGAGACCCACGATGGTCTTTCTAAGGAGTATGAGGTGAGTTGCGAAGAACTCGACTTCCTCAACGATGTTGCCAAGGAATGCGGCGTTACAGGTTCGCGTATCATGGGCGGTGGCTTCGGCGGTTGCACCATCAACCTCGTGAAGGATGAACTTTATGAGCCATTCATTCAGACTGCTTGTCAGAAGTACTACGAGAAGTACGGCAAGGCTCCTAAGGTTTACGATGTAGTCATCAGCGACGGTTCGCGTAAGATTTGCTAACAATAACTTTCAAAGTGAAGGAAACCAAGACAAAGCGCTGTTAAGGCTTTCCTTCACTTTATATTAATTATTCAAACACAAAAAAATGAGTACAAGTAATAAAACCAATCTTGTGGCGATTATAACCATGTGTTTTATCTTCGCCATGATCAGTTTTGTCACCAACATGGGCGCCCCATTCGGAAATATCTGGGGATTCAAGTATGAGTTCGCCGCCTCATGGGGTAATCTTATGAACTTCGTGGCCTATCTCTTTATGGGTATTCCTTCGGGAATGTTGCTGAAGAAAATCGGTTACAAGAAAACTGCTCTCGCTGCTCTGCTCGTAGGTATCGTAGGTCTTGCCCTGCAGTATCTCTCAAGTATCTATGGCGACGACATTAAAGTAAATGAAGTTGGTGGCACCGTAGTGGCACTGAACCTCTACATCTACCTCCTTGGTGCCCTCGTTTGCGGCTTCTGCGTCTGCATGCTCAACACCGTTGTGAACCCAATGCTTAACATGCTTGGTGGCGGTGGTAACAAGGGTAACCAACTTATTCAGATTGGTGGTACACTTAATTCTCTTACCGCTACGCTCACCCCGCTGCTCGCTGGTGTGCTCGTAGGTACTGTAACTGAGAAGACCTCTATGACCGATGTATCACCTCTGTTGTTCATCGGTATGGCTGTATTCGCTATTTCGTTCGTCATCATTAGCGGCGTAAAGATTCCTGAGCCAAACTTCGGCAAGAGCGAGTCGCTGATGGATTCAATGAAGGGCGCTCTCCGCTTCCGTCACCTCATCCTTGGCGTTATTGCCATCTTCTTCTATGTGGGTGTCGAGATCGGCATTCCTATGCAACTCAACTTCTACGTGACGAACATGGGCTTTGAGGGTTCTGCAGCACTTGGTGGAACACTTGCAGCAAGTTATTGGTTCATGATGCTGATTGGTCGTTTCTGCTCTACCCTCATTTCGGGTAAGGTGAGCACAAAGACTCAGATGACAGTTGTTGCAACTGTTGCTATCATCCTCCTTCTCATTGCAATCTTCCTGCCTGAGAGCGTTGCTACAACGATTAAGGGACAGGCTGTTCCTCTGAAGGTGTTCTTCATCGCTGCTTGCGGACTCTGCACATCAATTATGTGGGGCGGTATCTTCAACCTCTCAGTTGAGGGACTTGGTAAGTACACTGAGGCTGCTTCTGGTATCTTCATGATGATGGTTGTTGGTGGTGGTCTGATGCCTTGGCTCCAGGACATCATCGCTAAGCAGAACGGCGAAATCTTCAGTTACTGGCTGCAGGTTGCTATGGTTGCCTACATTCTGTTCTATGCCCTCGTTGGTTGCAAGAATGTCAATAAGGACATCAAGGTCGACTAATCATTAGTTAGGGTTCATTTCATTTAAACTGTTCTTAATTCAGAAATGTTTTTTACTCTGAATTAATTACAAGTTAGAACTCGCAATAAGAAGTGCGTCATCTTCACCGATGATGCACTTTTTGATTTTATAAATCAAGGCCACAGAAATCTGATTTCCTGGCGATTGTTTAATGGTATATTTCTTGAATCTATAAAAAATGTGAAATTTACACCCATTTTGAAAAAAAGATGAAGACAAATGCTGATTCTTTGCAGAAAAAGTTGTAATTTTACACCAAATTATTTATGATTCTGTTTTATGACGAGAATCGAGACCTGAAAGACTGATATAACTTAAACAATTATTATTCATAAAAACAGTAAACTTATGGTTAAAATGAAGACAATGTTATTCGGAGCCGGCATGGCAGCCATGCTGTTCGCTTCCTGTGGAAATGGTGGAATGACCCTTTCGGGGCTTGATCCTGCCAAGTTTGACACTGTTATTAACGAGAAGCCTGTTAAACTTTACACGCTGACCAACAAGAATGGTGTTGAGGTTTGCATCACTAACTTTGGTGGTCGTGTAGTTTCTTTGATGGTTCCCGATCGTGACGGTAACTTTGTTGACGTTGTACTGGGTTACGACAATATCGCCCAGTATGCCGACTCTGCTAACTCTCCTAGCGACTACGGTGCAACGATTGGCCGCTATGCTAACCGCATCAACAAGGGTCAGATCACTGTTGGTGGCCAGAAGATTCAGTTGCCCGTGAACAATTTCGGACATTGCCTGCACGGAGGTCCTTCAGGCTGGCAGTATCAGGTTTATGACGCTGAGCAGGTTGACGAGCAGACTCTCAAACTCACAATCGTTTCTCCTGATGGCGACAACAACTTCCCCGGAACAGTTACAGCTGTTGCTACCTACAAACTCACTGAAGACAACGCTCTTGATTGCACTTATGAGGCTACAACTGATAAGGAGACCGTTATCAACATGTGCAACCACTCTTACTTCACGCTTACTGGTGATCCTTCGAAGCCTGGAACGAATATGGAACTCTACGTGAACGCCGACAAGATGACTCCCGTGGACACAACCTATATGACAACTGGCGAGATGCGTGACGTTTATGGTTCTTCACTCGACTACAACAAGCCCCGCGCTCTGTTTGAGATGATTGCCGACACTACCGAGCATCAGATTAAGTATGCTGGTGGTTACGACCACAACTACGTGCTGAACACCTATAAGGATGGTAAGGGCGACGATAAGAAGGTTGCTGCAAGCCTCTATGCTCCCAACACTGGTATCTTCCTGCAGGTATTCACCAATGAGCCTGGTATTCAAGTCTACACTGGCAACTTCCAGGGAACTGGTATTGCCGGCAAGCATGGTATTCAGTATCCGAAGCACGTGAGCGTATGTCTTGAGACTCAGAAGTATCCCGACTCACCCAACAAGGTGGCTAAGGGTTGGCCAAGTCCTTACCTGAAGCCCGGTGAGAAGTATATGAGCCACTGCGTTTATAAGTTCTCAGTAAAGTAAATAATTAAAAATTCAAACTAATAAATTAACTTAAAACAATGAATTGGAACGCAAAAGAATTCATCTGGCTTGACTGGCTCGTAATGGCTGTCGGCATTCTGGCCGTAGTTTGGCTCGTTTATCGTGCTATCAAGAAAGACAAAGAGAAAATGAAGGGTGCTGACTCTCAGGACTATCTGTTCGGTAAGGGTGAGCCTTGGTATGTGATTGGTATGGCTATCTTCGCAGCCAACATCGGTTCAGAGCACCTCGTAGGTCTCGCCGGTACTGGTGCAAAGGACGGTGTAGGTATGGCTCACTGGGAGATGCAGGGTTGGATGATTCTCATCCTTGGTTGGTTGTTCGTACCTTTCTATCAGTTGCTCAACAACAAGATGGGTAAGATCATCACAATGCCTGACTTCCTGAAGTTCCGCTACACTCAGCGCACAGGTTCATGGCTTAGCATCATCACCCTCGTTGCTTATATCCTAACTAAGGTCAGCGTTACAGCGTTCACAGGTGGTATCTTCTTCGAATATCTGATTGGCCTCCCCTTCTGGTGGGGCGCTCTCGGTCTGATTGCTATCACCGCAGTATTCACCGTTATCGGTGGTATGAAGGGCGTGATGACGATGTCGTCAATTCAGACACCTATTCTTATTATTGGCGCATTCCTTGTGCTCTTCCTCGGTCTCTATGAACTTGGTGGCGGTAGCATCGCAGAAGGATGGTCGAACATGATGGAATACTGTAGAGGTCTCCACGACGGATACGGAACCACTCATATGTTCCACTGGGCAGACATCAATGAGTCTGGCAAGCCCGATCCCATGTATCATGAGTATCCTGGATTCGTGGTATTCATCGGTGCTTCTATCATTGGTTTCTGGTACTGGTGCACAGACCAGCATATCGTACAGCGTGTGCTTGGTCAGCAGAAGGGTGAAGACAACTCTGTCGTGATGAAGCGCGCTCGTCGTGGTACCATCGCTGCTGGTTACTTCAAACTGCTCCCCGTATTCATGTTCCTGATTCCTGGTATGGTTGCTATTTCTCTGGCAAGTGGTCAGTATGGTGATTTCGGTATTCAGATGGATATTACCAATCAGCACGACACCGACGGTGCATTCGCTATGATGGTGAAGAGCATCTTGCCTGCTGGTATCAAGGGCTTTGTGACCATTGGTTTCATCTGCGCTCTTGTTACTTCACTTGCTGCCTTCTTCAATAGTTGCGCAACTCTGTTCACAGAGGACTTCTACAAGCCCATGAAGAAGGGTATGAGCGAGGCTCACTACGTGCTCGTTGGCCGTATCGCTACTGTCGTAGTTGTGATTCTTGGTCTGCTCTGGCTGCCTGTTATGATGAACATGGGTAACCTCTATAGTTATCTGCAGGGAATTCAGTCACTTCTGGCTCCTGCTATGGTTGCTGTATTCACCCTCGGTATCTTCTCTAAGAAGATCACTCCGAAGGCTGGTGAATGGGGTCTTATCGGTGGTTTCGTTATCGGTATGCTCCGTCTGCTCACCAACATCTTCACAGAGACTGGTAGCAAGGTTATGGAAGGCGCATTCTGGGAGAACACTGCTTGGTTCTGGCAGACCAACTGGCTCGTTTTTGAGTGCTGGCTGCTCGTATTCATCATCCTGCTGATGGTTGTAGTTAGTTTCTTCACTCCCGCTCCTTCTAAGGAACAGGTCGACGCTATTACCTTCACTCCGGAATATCGCAAGCAGATTCGCGAGAGTTGGGGCATTTGGGATATCATCGGTACTCTCGGTGTTATCGCCCTCTGTGGTTGCTTCTACGCTTACTTCTGGTAAATCGAATATATAATGAGAAGTGGGAAAAAGGTAATCACTTACCAATTTCTCACTACTCATTATTAATATATAGAATAAAAAGGAAATGACTTATTACAGTGAACATTCAAAAGTCTGGGTATCTGTTGACTGCATCGTCTTCGGATTTGAGAACAACAAGTTAAAACTACTTATTGGTCAGCGTCAGATGGACCCTGGTCGTGGTGAATGGTCACTTTATGGTGGATTTGTTGGTGCAGAAGAAAGTCTTGAGGATGCGGCCCATCGTGTACTGAATCACCTCACAGGCATGAAAAAGGTCTACATGAAACAGGTCGGAGCCTTTGGCGCTATCGACCGTGACCCGGGCGAACGAGTTATCTCTGTCGCCTATTGTGCTTTGATCAATGTGAAGGACTACGACGACAAACTTCGCAAGAAGTATGGTCTGCAGTGGGTAAGCCTCGATGCGCTGCCTAAACTCTATTCCGACCACAATCAGATGGTGAAGAAGGCCATTACGCTTTTGCGTCGTCGAATCAATTCTGAGCCACTGAGTTTCAATCTTCTGCCCAAGTTGTTTACGCTCACTCAGTTGCAGCATGTCTATGAAGCAATTCTGGGTGAGGAGGTTGACAAGCGTAATTTCCGTAAGCGCATTAAGCAAATTGACTTTATTGAAAGCACTGGTCTCATCGACAAAGTCACTTCAAAACGTGGAGCCGCCCTCTACCGCTTTAATAAAAAGATGTACGCGGACGACCCAACGTTCAGATTATAAAAACCGAAAATTCAATTAATAATTTAATCTATTAAATGCTATGCTGGAAGAACTAAAAGAGAAAGTGTTTAAGGCAAATCTCGATTTGGTAAAACATAACCTTGTAATCTTCACTTGGGGCAATGTCTCGGGTATTGACCGTGAAAAGGGACTTGTTGTCATTAAGCCTTCTGGAGTTGACTACGATGTAATGAAGGCTTCTGATATGGTAGTTGTTGACCTCGAAACAGGTAAGGTTGTTGAAGGCGACCTCAATCCTTCGTCAGACACTCCTACCCATTTGGTACTCTATCGTACATATCCCGAAATCGGTGGTGTTGTCCACACCCACTCCACTTATGCAACCGCATGGGCTCAGGCTGGTAAGGACATTCCTAACATCGGAACAACTCATGCCGACTATTTCCACGATGCAATTCCTTGCACTGATGATATGACTGAGGCTGAGGTGAAAGGCAACTACGAACTGGAGACTGGTAACGTGATTGTGAAGCGCCTTACTGCCGGCAACATCAATCCTGTTCACACTCCTGGCGTGCTCGTGAAGAATCACGGCCCGTTCTCATGGGGTAAGAATGCTGACAACGCCGTCTATAATGCTGTTGTCATGGAGCAGGTTGCTAAGATGGCATTCGTTTCGTTTGCCGTTAATCCCGAAACGACTATGAACCCGCTGCTTGTTGAGAAGCACTTCTCACGCAAACATGGTCCTAATGCCTACTACGGACAGAAGAAAAAGCAATAATCATTAATATATCATTAACATAACTAATAACTAAAACAAATAGCAAAACAATGAAAGCATTTGAGAATTACGAAATTTGGTGGGTGACTGGCGCACAGTTGCTCTATGGAGGTGACGCTGTTATTGCAGTTGACGCTCACAGTAAGGAAATGGTAGCAGGCCTGAACGAAAGTGGAAACATTCCCGTGAAGGTTGTCTACAAAGGCACAGTCAACAGTTCTAAGGAGGTTGAGGATGTGATGAAGGCTGCCAACAACGATGACAAGTGTATCGGTATCATCACTTGGATGCACACCTTCTCACCTGCCAAGATGTGGATTAAGGGTCTGCAGGCTTTGCAGAAGCCTCTGCTCCACTTCCACACACAGTATAACGCCGAAATCCCCTGGGAGACAATGGACATGGACTTCATGAACCTGAACCAGAGTGCTCACGGCGATATCGAGTTCGGTCATATCTGCACTCGTATGCGTGTTGCTCGCAAGGTCGTTTGTGGCTATTGGAAGAGCGAAGATGCTCAGAAGAAGATTGCCGTCTGGGCTCGCGTTGCCGCTGGTGTTGCTGATGCTCACAACGTACGCTGCCTTATGTTCGGTATGAACATGAACAATGTTGCCGTTACCGATGGCGACCGCGTTGAGTTTGAGCAGCGCATGGGTTACCATGTTGACTACTATCCCGTTTCTTCTTTGATGGAGTACTTCAAGAAGGTTACCGACGCTGAGGTTGACGCTCTTGTTGAGGAGTACAAGAAACTCTACACCATCAAGATTGACGAGTGTGGTGAGAAGGTTTACTGGGAGAAGGTTCGCAATGCCGCTAAGGCTGAGATTGCTCTCCGTCGCGTATTGAAGGATGAGGGCGCTACTGCCTTCACAACTAACTTCGACGACCTCGGTGGTGCCGATATCGACGATCCTAACTTCCTAGGTTTCGACCAGATTCCTGGTCTCGCTTCACAGCGTCTGATGGAAGAGGGTTATGGTTTCGGTGCTGAGGGTGACTGGAAGACCGCTTGCCTCTATCGTACACTTTGGATTATGCAGCAGGGTATGCCGAGAGGTTGCTCGTTCCTGGAGGACTACACTCTTAACTTCGCTGGTGACCGCAGTTCTTGCCTGCAGAGTCATATGCTCGAAGTTTGCCCGCTTATCGCAGTTGACAAACCCAAACTCGAAGTACACTTCCTCGGCATCAGTATCCGTAAGGAAGAGACCGCTCGTTTGGTATTCACATCGAAGGTCGGACGTGGTATCAAGGCTACTGTTGTTGACCTCGGCAACCGCTTCCGCCTGATTTCTCAGGAGGTTGAGTGCATTGAGCCGAAACCAATGCCCAACTTGCCCGTTGCATCTGCTCTGTGGGTTCCCCAGCCTACATTCGAGGTTGGTGCTGGCGCATGGATTCTTGCTGGTGGTACTCACCACAGCGCATTCTCCTACGACATCACCGAGGAGTACTGGGAAGACTTCGCCGAGATGGTTGGTATCGAGTATGTTAAGATTAACAAGGATACGAAGACCAGCGAGTTCAAGCATGAACTGCAGATGAACGAGATCTACTACATGCTGAACAAGGCTCTGAAGTAATTGACAATTCAATAATAACAATTGACAATTATGACAGCAAAACAAGTAATCGAAGCAGGTAAAGCCATTCTCGGTATCGAGTTTGGCTCTACCCGCATCAAAGCCGTTCTGATCGATGAGCAGAACAAGCCTATCGCCCAGGGTTCACACGAGTGGGAAAACCAACTCGTAGACGGACTTTGGACCTACTCTACCGAGGCTATTTGGTACGGTCTGCAGGATTGCTACGCAGAACTTCGCAAGGATGTGCTGCGTCAGTACGACTGTGAGATTGAATCGCTTGCAGCCATCGGTTTCTCTGCAATGATGCACGGCTATATGGCTTTCAATGAGAAGCAGGAAATTCTGGTTCCTTTCCGCACTTGGCGTAACACCAACACCGGTAAGGCCGCTGCAGAACTCTCGAAACTCTTCAACTACAACATTCCTCTTCGTTGGAGCATCAGTCACCTCTACGAGGCTATTCTCGACAATGAGGAGCATGTTCCCAGCATCAAGTATCTGACAACCCTTGCTGGTTATGTTCACTGGCAGGTGACTGGTCAGTTCGTTCTCGGTGTGGGTGACGCTTCGGGTATGATTCCTGTTGACCCCGCAACGAAGACTTATGATGCAACAATGGTTGAGAAGTTCGACAAACTCATCTCCATGAGACAGTATCCTTGGAAGTTGCTCGACATTCTTCCAAAGTCACTGAATGCTGGTGAGAGCGCTGGTTTCCTGACTCCAGAGGGTGCACAGAGACTCGACGTTTCTGGCCATCTGAAGGCTGGTGTTCCAGTATGTCCTCCTGAGGGTGATGCTGGCACAGGTATGGTAGCAACTAACGCTGTTAAGCAGCGCACAGGTAACGTTTCTGCAGGTACATCTTCGTTCTCGATGATTGTACTAGAGAAGCCGCTATCAAAGCCTTATGAGCCAATCGACCTCGTTACGACTCCTGATGGTTCACTCGTAGCAATGGTTCACTGCAACAATTGTACAAGTGATATCAACGCTTGGGTAGGTCTCTTCAAGGAGTATCAGCAGTTGCTGGGTGTTCCCGTTGATATGAACGAAGTCTATGGAAAACTCTTCAACGCTGCTCTTGCTGGTAGTGCTGACTGCGGTGGTCTAATGGCTTACAATTATGTAAGTGGTGAGCCTGTAACTGGTTTGCACGAGGGTCGTCCTCTGTTTGTTCGCTCAGCCAACGATAAGTTCAATCTGGCTAATTTCATGCGCGCTCACCTCTATGGTGCAATTGCCGTTCTGAAGTTTGGTAACGACATCCTCTTCAAGGAGGAAGGTATTCAGGTTGACCGCATTACCGGTCATGGTGGTTATTTCAAGACCGCAGGAGTTGGTCAGCGTATGCTCGCTGCTGCTCTCAACTCACCCATCTCTGTTATGGAGACTGCTGGTGAAGGTGGTGCTTGGGGTATTGCCCTGCTCGCAAGCTATCTGGTGAACAATGCAGACAAGAAGCCGCTCGCTGACTACCTCGAGGACGTTGTCTTCGCTGGCAACACCGGCACCGAGATTGCTCCTACAGCAGAAGACGTAGAAGGCTTCAACCGCTACATTGAGAACTACAAGCGTGGTCTCGCCATTGAGCAGGCCGCTGTAGCAAACAAGGCATAAGGCAAAAATCTTATAAAAATCAAGAGCGCTTAGTTTTTTACTAGGCGCTCTTTTTATTCTTATATATCTATGTTTGTCGTTGTCAATTATTATCTTTGTCTTTTGTCTTTTGTCTTTTCAATTTTGTAAACTTTCAGTAGTTCTCGTTGTCCATCAAATAATTCCCATAAAACAACAGAATGGAAATTGCTAAACGATTTCCAAAAGATTTCTATACGATTTTATATCGGATGCGGAAGGAATGTTTGTCATTGTCCCAATTAGTTCCAAGCATTTCAAAACGACCAATTTGTGAGGTTGAGCGAACGTGTTTGCCGATGCAAGGACAAACATCAAAGTCACCTATTCGAACCAGACGAATAGTTTCGGAAGCATTGTCTGGCAGTTTGTCAAGTGAAATCCGTGCGTCGGGCGAATCCTCAGCAGCACTGAACACAATGCCTTCCAGTTCAGCACGAGTGTGGAACTCAAATGTTACAGGTAAGTCTTCCTCTATCAGTTCGTTCATTTGTCGCTCGATAGCCTGTTCCTCTTTGCGGTCGGGCTTGCGATCAAGAATCCAGGAAATCTTACTTTTCTTTCGTTCTATATGCGCATTGTTTGAACGTTCGCAACCAAACATTCGCTGCATCACCTGATTTAGAAGGTGCTCAGCAGTATGTGCTGGCGGGAACTCATCTTTGTTGTGATCGTTTAGAATATAATCCTCCATGAAATATGTTTACGTTTTAAGTTTCTTAGGTTTTGTCTTACGGGGCACAAAGATACAAAAATTCAATTAAAGTTGCACAAATTATAAGTAATTATTTTTTGTTTGGTTGTCGAAAATGCAGGATTTGTCCGATATGTCTTTTCAAGGATTCATAAGTTCGATATTTTTTTTATCTCGATAAAGAGCAGTCCTTTTGACCCTATAAAGCTATCCTTTGTACCTTAGAAAGGTATGCTTTATACCTATATAAAGATATGCTCTGTATAGTCTAAAGGTATGCTCTGTATAGTCTAAAGATATGCTCTGTATAGTCTAAAAGTATGCTCTATATAATAAAGACCTTTGCTTTACAGAATCTATATGATAGTTCTGTATTAACGAAATAAATCTGTTCTTTTCCCTTTAATATAATAATGTAGTCTGATGGACCTAATCTTCGTAAACGGTTGGGTCTTCAATACCCGCTTCAGCAAGAGCCTCTTTTCGCTCAACACAAGTGCCACAACGACCGCAATGCACTTCCCCACCCTTGTAACATGACCAAGTTTCAGCATAATTGATGCCGAGTTGCTTACCTCTACGGGCTATATCGCCCTTTGTCATATTCACATAAGGCGATAACAAACGCACACCGTTGAAAGTTCCAAACTGTGCAGCCTTGTCAAATGCATTAACAAATTCTGGACGGCAGTCGGGATAAATCGTGTGGTCTCCCCCATGATTTGCCATCATTACATATTGCAAATCATTCGTCTCAGCGATACCTACTGCAACAGAAAGCATGATTCCGTTGCGGAATGGAACCACAGTAGAGCGCATGTTCTCATCTTCATAATGGCCCTCAGGAATAGCATCTGCACCATCGAGAAGTGAACTCCTGAAATAGCGCTGCATAAATTCCAGAGGAATTACAAGATGAGTGATATTCAGACGGTCACAATGTAGTTCGGCAAATTTGATTTCCTTTGCATTATGGTTTGATCCATAGTCGAAGGAAATAGCCAATGCAATTCGATCCTGATAGTCGTAAAGCATCGTTGTTGAATCCATTCCTCCGCTCAAAATCAGTATAGTATCTTTCATTTTTCTTGTCATTTTCTAATTGCGTTTGCAAAGTTACAAAAAAATCACCCTTCCTTTATATTCTTTAACTTCTTTAACTACATTTAGAACATAATTTTTTGTACCTTTGCAATCAACATTAAATTTTAATATCAAACAATAATAACAAAACAATGAACGACAACAAAGTAATGAACCGCGCAGCCGATAATATCCGTATTCTGGCTGCTGCAATGGTCGAAAAGGCCAAGAGTGGACACCCTGGCGGAGCAATGGGTGGTGCCGATTTTATCAACACGCTCTATTCTGAGTTCCTTGTATACGATCCTGAGAATCCTGAGTGGGAAGGTCGCGACCGTTTCTTCCTCGATCCTGGCCATATGGCTCCGATGCTCTATTCGCAGTTGTGCCTCATTGGCAAGTACCAGTTGGAAGACCTGCAGAATCTGCGTCAGTGGGGTTCGGTAACTCCTGGTCACCCCGAGCGTGAACTTGCACGCGGCATTGAGAATACCAGTGGCCCTCTCGGTCAGGGTCATACCTTCGCTGTTGGTGCTGCTATTGCTGCCAAGTTCTTGAAGGCTCGTCTGGGCAACGTGATGAATCAGACCATCTATGCCTATATTTCTGATGGTGGTGTTCAGGAGGAAATCTCTCAGGGCGCTGGCCGTATCGCTGGTAATCTGGGACTCGATAACCTCATTATGTTTTACGATGCTAACGACATTCAACTCTCAACCCGCACAGAGGTTGTGACCAGTGAGGACACAGCCCGCAAGTATGAGGCATGGGGTTGGTTTGTTCAGAATATCGACGGAAACGATGTTGATCAGATTCGTGAGGCTATTAAGAAGGCTCAGGCAGAAAAGGAGCGTCCGAGCATCATCATCGGTCACTGTGTTATGGGTAAGGGTGCTCGTAAGGCAGACGGTTCGAGTTATGAATCGAACTGCGCTACTCACGGTGCTCCTCTTGGTGGCGACAACTTCGTTCAGACGATGAAGAACCTCGGTGCAGATCCTGAGAATCCGTTCCAGATCTTCCCCGATGTGAAGGAGATGTACGCAAAGCGTGCTGAAGAACTGAAGAAGATTTGTGCTGAGCGTTATGCTGCTAAGGCTGAGTGGGCAAAGCAGAATCCTGACAAGGCTGCCCTCCTCGAGGAGTGGTTCAGTGGTAAGGCTCCGAAGATTGACTGGACAGCAGTTCAGCAGAAGGCTGGCGCTGCAACACGTGGCGCTTCGGCTACTGTTCTTGGCGTTCTTGCTGAGCAGGTTCCCAATATGATTTGCGCTTCTGCCGACCTTTCTAATTCTGATAAGACAGATGGCTTCCTGAAAAAGACTCACGATATCGTGAAGGGCGATTTCTCAGGTGCATTCTTCCAGGCAGGTGTTGCTGAGTTGACTATGGCTTGCTGCTGCATCGGTATGGCTCTGCATGGTGGCGTTATCCCCGCTTGCGGTACATTCTTCGTATTCTCTGACTACATGAAACCTGCTGTTCGTATGGCTGCCCTGATGGAACTGCCCGTGAAGTTCATCTGGACTCACGATGCATTCCGCGTTGGTGAGGATGGACCTACCCACGAGCCCGTTGAGCAAGAGGCACAGATTCGTCTGATGGAGAAACTGAAGAATCATCATGGAAAGAACTCTATGCTCGTAGTTCGTCCTGCTGACGCTGAGGAGACAACTGTCTGCTGGCGTATGGCAATGGAGAATGTTGAGACTCCTACTGCTCTCATCTTCTCGCGCCAGAACATTGAGATGCTGCCCGAAGGCAACGACTACACTCAGGCAACAAAGGGTGCTTATGTAGTTGCTGGTTCTGATGAGGATTATGATGTAATTCTGCTTGCTTCTGGTTCTGAAGTTTCGACGTTGGAGGCTGGTGCCAAGTTGCTTCGTGAGGACGGCGTAAAGGTTCGTCTCGTGAGCGTTCCTTCTGAGGGCCTGTTCCGTTCACAGCCGAAGGAGTATCAGGAGTGTGTTCTTCCTGCTGGTAAGAAGAAGTTTGGTATGACCGCTGGTCTGCCTGTAACTCTTGAAGGTCTTGTTGGTGCTGACGGTTGCGTCTGGGGTCTTGAGAGTTTCGGATTCTCCGCTCCCTACAAGGTGCTAGACGAGAAACTAGGCTACAATGGCCAGAACGTTTATGAGCAGGTGAAGAAACTCCTTGCTTAAAAATAGTATGAAAAGGAAGGGAACTCTGATGAAGTCATTCCCTTCCTTTCATTTTTCTTATTCTTTTAAAATTGAATGATTATGGAGATTAAGATTATCGGAATTGCATCTGATCATGCTGGTTTTGAACTGAAGCAGTTTGTTAAGAAATATCTGGAGGAAAAGGGATACGAGTATAAGGACTACGGAACTTACACTGAGGATTCTTGTGACTACAGTGATTTCGGACATGCTTTGGCTCGTGGCATTGAGGAAGGCGAGGTGTTCCCAGGTATTGCTATCTGCGGTTCTGGTGAAGGCATCAACATGACTTTGAACAAGCATCAGTCTATCCGTGCCGGACTCTGCTGGATTCCTGAGATTGCCCATCTCATTCGTCAGCACAATAATGCTAACGTGCTCGTAATGCCTGGCCGCTTCATCGACGAGGAAATGGCCCGTAAGATTATGGACGAATATTTTGCTACTGAGTTCGAAGGCGGACGCCATCAGCGTCGTATTGACAAGATACCCGTTCCCGAATGCAAATAGAATTCTTGGTTCGGAATTCTAATGGAATTCTCGTTTCATGATGAAATCCGGAAATAAGAATAAAATAAGCGCTTCTCTGACAGATTTGTCGATGAAGCGCTTGTTCTTTGATACAGTTTTAGAACCTTACAGTTTTACTTTTTTCTTCTTTGCCTTGCTCTCGTTGCTCATACGGTCAAGCGCTGTTACCACGTAGGTGTACTTGACATCACCACCTCTATAAGGTAGTTTGTACTGAGTGTCGTAAGTAATGGTCACAATCTTTGAAGCATCGGAAAGATTAACCTTTTCCTTAGGACCGAAACGATAAACCACATATCTATTAACTACATCGCCCCACTTCTTTCCCTTAGGCTGTTTCCAAGTAAGCACGGGGCCATTGGGCTGCCAGTCTACTTTCACTGATCTTGCCTTCTTAGGAGCCTTGCTGTCGATGAAAGGCATCAGAGGTTGCAAAGCGGGATTCTTCCAATAAACGTTGCGCAACGCATGACCGTAATTACCTACATTGTCAACAGCAGCCTTTGCATACCAGAGAACTGTTCCATCAACATTTCTCATCTGATTGTGTAGACGCATCTTTGCAGGCAACTGGTGGCTATTGGGGTTCTGTGGATCTGCATGCTTTACGGTTCGTTCAACGTCTTCACCGATGAAGAGTGGACGATTGCCAGCATATCGGTTCCACCATGTAATGAGGGTTTTGTAATCAGCAGCACTGTGTCCAATCTCCCAATAGATCTGAGGCACACAATAGTCTATCCATCCATTGTTGACCCAAAGAAGTACGTCTGCATAGAGGTCGTCGTAGTTCTGCAATCCATTGGTCTCGCTACCCAGTTTCGGGTCATTGCGTTTGTTGCGATAGATGCCGAATGGCGAAACTCCAAACTTCACCCAGGGTTTAGTTTTCTTGATCGTTTCCGATAACTGCTTGATGAACAGATTCACGTTGTAGCGACGCCAATCACCACGATTGCGAATGCCGTTGCTGTATTTCTGATATTCAGCATCATCGGGAATCGTCTGACCTGCAACGGGATAAGGATAGAAATAGTCATCGATATGAAGACCATCTACATCATATCGGCTAATAATGTCTTCAACCACTTTACAGATGTAGTTGCGATTCTCGGGAAGAGCAGGATTTAGCACTTGGAGCCCATCATAGGCAAATACTCTCTCTGGATGAGTAATAGCGATATGGTTTCTTGCAAGCGCTGTGGTTGTTTTTGTACGTGCACGATAAGGATTAATCCAAGCATGAAGTTCCATACCACGCTGATGACATTCCTTAATCATCCAGGCGAGTGGATCCCAATATGGACTTGGTACTTGCCCCTGAACGCCAGTAAGGAAACGGCTCCAAGGTTCTAGTTTGCTTTCATAGAGAGCATCGCATTCGGGACGAACCTGGAAGATGATAGCATTGACTCCATCCTTCTGAAGTTCATCCAACTGATAACGCAATGTCTGTTGCATATTTGCAGTTCCCATACCTTGGAACTGTCCGTTTACACACTGAATCCATGCACCTCGGAATTCGCGTTTTGGAGTTGTCTGTGCATTAGTCTCTGTTGCCGTAACCATCAATGTGGTCAAGATGGTCAACAACAAGTTCTTAACATTAAATTTCATGTCCGATTGTTCTTTTTATGCAAAGGTAGTTAAAAAGTAGCGACTAACCATATATGCGACTACTTTTTAGTCTTTTTTATCATTCATAGTTATGGGAAAAATAATGGGACTTATCTCGCGACAAGTCCCACTACAAAGTTACTTACTAAAACTAAATTAACCACTAAAAAAACTATTTATTGAGATTCCCAATTGGGAACCTTTGCAAAGGTACAAAAATATTTTAATGTACCAAAAAATCCTTAGAAACTTTTAGTTAATATAAATTAAAAGGCCAATTCTAATGAAGAATTGGCCAATTAAAAGGGTATTTTGACTAATAAAATCTATTCTAAACACTAGAATTTGTATCCCAATGTAAACAGCAACTGATGGCGCTTGTTGCTTACGTCAACAGGATTGCAGACATTGTCGTCGGCTTCTGTCACATTGTCCCAATAGTTCATAAAGGGAGAGAACTCACCGTTTGTTGCACTGTACTGATAAGCAAGATCAAGATTGAAGTTGCCTACTGCATAACCAAGACCGCAAGTGATACGATTGGTTGCCTTCCAGTTGGTGTAGTCTGTTGCAGAAGCATAGTACGAACCATTTGACTCAAGAGTACCATCCTTGAAACCATAATCCTTGTACATCGGGCTCACATAGTTGTAACCAAAACGTACGGCAATTGCAGGATCGGGTTTGAACTCAACACCGAGTTTCAGGGTAGAAACGCCCTTCAAGGTCTGCTTGGTGTGATCATTCATTGTACGATCGCTCTCGCTCTCATCATAATATTCACCATACCAATAGTCGTAGTAACCACCAGTCTTGTTGCGAGAGTCCAAATGCGCGTAGTCTGCGAATTCATAACTTGCACCCAGAGCAAGATAGTTGCCAACAGTATGACCAAGACTGAAACCAAACTTCCAGGGGGTGTAGAGTTTGTAGTCGTAAGACTCTGATGCAGGCGAGTTAAGGATTGCCTCTCCGTCGCTATAGGCCTGTGTCCAGTTTGATGTGGTAAGGTCATACCAAGTAGGAGTTGCAACCGAAAGACCTATGCGGAAAGGAGATGTCTCAATCGGGCGGAAGATTGCACCGAGTTTAATGTCGAAACCTGAACCATCAATCTTTCTCTCGTCAGCAATAACTGCAGTATAGTTACCCCAAGGGCCATTCAACTGCTCGGTGTATTCACCATAATGACGATAGTTCACATCATGTACTCCGAAGGTCATGCCCAGATAGACGCGATCGTTGATGTTGCCGCTGATGTTGAAGTCATACTCACCAACATATCCCTTATGTGCACGATCCAAAGCGTATGCAGTGGCTTCGTCGTAGTACCATGTATTGTCATCTGTACTGTAATTCAGATTACGAGCATAAATGTCGTCAAGTTGATTACAGTTCACATACGACTGACTGAAGTCGGGCACACCTTGATCGTTTGCAGGATACAGCAGACCATTCTTCTGTTTGGCATATGTCAGTTTGTTTTGAGATGCGTTCTGTAAAGCATCGGATGCCGACAGAATATAATCGAAGTTACGGCTCTTATGATAGTTGAAACCGAAGTTCAGGAAAGAATTACGTCCATTGCGTGCTGCATAGACGAAACCAATCTGGTCGAAACTCATATTAGTTTTGTTACCATCAGAGAATTCTACGGCATCTTGTTGTGAGACAAGTCCGAATGAAACTGTAGCAGCAGACTTGCGGAAAAGACCAATACCTGCAGGATTAGTACCAATTGTTGAAATGTCAGCACCCAGTGCTTCCATGGCTCCACCCATACCTACGTAGCGGGCAGTACCATTGAGATCTTCTGCTGCAATCTTGGCATTTTCATAAGTTTCTTGCGCCAGCATAGGCAGTGTTGCGAATGCCATAGCGGCAATTACAAAATATTTCTTCATAGTTTTATATTTCATATTTATGTGATTGTCGATTTTATAATTATCTGCACTCATTAGTTTAAGGATCTGTGCTGGATGGTGGCATTAGCGACGACCGCCAAAACCACCGCCACCAGAACGGCCACCTCCGCCGCCGCCACCACTAGAGCGGGAACCGCCAAATGTGCCGCCACCGCCTCCGCTGTAGCCAGACGAAGAACTTGAGCGTGAAGGTGCACTATAGGAACCTCTTGACGAACTGCCTGAGTAGCCGCTAGATCTCGAGCCACCGAAGTTGCCATTTGAATTGCTATAGGTACCCGAACTGTTGCGTGAATTCACACGAATACTTCCATTGCTACGACTTGCTGTAGACGTTCTTGAACCAAACGTACCAGCACGTGAACCACCGAATGTACCATTAGAATAGGAATGTGAGCGTCCGTTGAAAGTGCCACGAGGAGAACCGTAGTTTCCGGCTCCATGATTGCCTGTTCCTGCTATACCATTGCTGTAACCGCCGTAACCACCACCATAGTAGTAGCCGCCCCATCCATAGTACCAGGGATCATACCAACCATATCTATAATACCAAGGATCGTACCAACCCCAGCGATTCCAACCATAATAGCCCCAGCCGTAGTAGCCATAGTACCAAGGATCGTACCAGTCATAATACCAAGGATCATACCAGCGGTAGCCCCAATGACCATAGTACCAAGGATCATACCAACCGTAGTAGCCGTCCCAACGACTCATTCTGCGGCTGTATTTATAATCCTCATCTTCCTGGAGATTCTGCTCCTGCGAAACCCACATGGTGTCGACATAAGTAGAGTCAGGATAGATACCAGTTCCAGCTTGGAACTCAATGATGTCATTACCCAAAGAGTCTACCCCAATCTTCTGAAAACTGCTTCTGAATTTGCCACGACGATTATATTCATCTACATCGCGATTCGAACCTACATAGTAGGCAGGCTTATCATTGATTGAGGAGTCCTTCCTCTTGTCCACCGTAGTCTTCTCAGCCTTGTTCTTCGAAGGTGTGAAGTACAGGTCATCGTCCTGAGCCATCATAGAGGCTGGCATTGCTGTCATGAGGACGAAAAACAGAAAGATTTTCTTCATTTTCATTTTCTTACTCCTTTTTACTTGTTTGCTATTATGATACATTTTTGTGAATTTTTGGCCTTTACGGTCTTTCACATTGCAAAAATACCACTATTTTTAATGCAAAAATACGGAAAAACCCTAAACTATGGTAGGTTTTTCCCTATTTTTTTTAATTTTGCATACAAATTTAACGAAATTAAAATGAAATACTACGCCGTAAACTTTAAAATCGCATGTGAAGATTTACTTATGCAGATTTGCCGCGATCTACTTGCCGATATGGCAGCAGATGTTGGATTTGAATCGTTCGAGGATACCGAAGATGGTGTTGTTGGATATGTGCAGACGGAGTTGTTCCATTCTCGTTTGCTGGACGAAGGCATTAGTTCGTTCCCTGTTGAAGGTGTGAAAATAGAATATGAAGTGACGAAAGCCGAAAGTCAGGACTGGAACGAGGCGTGGGAACAAGAAGGTTTCGACCCAATTATCATTGACGGACGTTGCATCATCTATGATGCTCGTAAGCAGGGAGATACACAGTTGAGCAAACATATTGCACCGCTTCGTATTGCTATTGAGGCTCGAATGGCTTTCGGAACTGGTACTCACGAGACCACTCGAATGATTGTTGCTAAGTTGCTCGACCTTCCTATTGAAGGGAAACGCGTTCTCGATTGTGGTTGTGGTACAGGCATTCTCTCTATTGTCGCATCAAAACTTGGAGCAAAATCGGTTGTTGCCTATGATATAGATGAATGGAGTGTAGAGAATACTCAACACAATGCTAGCATCAATGGAGTTAATAATATTTCCGTGTTGCAAGGCGATTCATCAGTACTTTCGCATGTTAGTGGGATGTTCGACTTTGTTCTGGCAAATATAAATAGGAATATTCTTCTGGCCGACATGAAGGTTTTTGTCGAACTGATTCATACTCATGGAACACTGATTATCAGTGGTTTTTATGAAGAAGATGTCCCAATTCTCTCCAGTCATGCTGAAACTCTTGGACTGAAGTTGATTTCGGTTGACGTACAGAATAACTGGTCTTGTTGTGTTTTAACAAAAGAAGCATAGACATTTGGCGTCGAAAAGAATCCGAATGATGGAATTTATATAGAGAAAAAGGCTGAAGTTTTTCAGCCTTTTATTGTTAACATGATTTCAAGTACTCAGCGCACATTTCGGCACATCGTTCACCATCTACACCAGCAGAAACTATACCTCCTGCATAGCCTGCACCCTCGCCACATGGAAAGAGTCCCCCTACCCTAATGTGTTGCAGAGTATCATTGGTTCGAAGAATCCGAACTGGAGATGAAGTGCGTGTTTCTACGGCAATAAGAGCGGCCTCATTGGTCAGGAATCCATGACTCCTTTTCCCGAAACTCTTGAATCCTTCTTGAAGACGTTTTGATATAAATGGTGGAAGCCAGAAATGAAGTGGACTGCTGATTAGTCCTGGAGCATAGGAACTTTTGGGCAAATCGAACGAAAGTCGGTTGTTGACGAAGTCTGCCATACGTTGAGCTGGTGCAGTTTGCTGGCGATTGCCTTGTTGCCAAGTAGTTCGTTCTAATTCTGCCTGAAAGGCCATCATCTTCAGTTGAGGATTTTTCTCTGTATCAGGAATATCTTCAGGTCTTACTTCAACCACCATTCCACTATTGCTCCACTGAGTTCCTCGATTGGCAGGCGACATTCCATTTACCACAATCTGTTCCTTGTCAGTTGCGGCAGGAATCACAAAACCACCAGGACACATACAGAAAGAATAGACTCCCCTACCATCAACTTGCTGAACGAAAGAGTATTCTGCTGTTGGAAGATAAGGTCCTCTGCCTTCAGGATTCTTAGTGGGAGAAAGGTGATATTGAATCTGGTCGATTAGTTTTGATGGATGTTCCAATCTCACGCCTACTGCAATTCCTTTTGCCTCTATATCTACCTGAGATTCAGAAAGATACCGATAGACATCGCGAGCAGAATGACCAGTAGCAAGTATAACGGGGCCGTTAAAGACGCGAACGGTATTGGGCAAAGGCTGTTGCGAAACAGTTTCTATTCCAGTTACCTTGGGAGAAGTATATCCTGTGCTTGCATTGCCAGTCAGTTTGCTTCCCTCGCTGAAAAGGAGTTTGGTCATCTTGGTTTGAAAATGCACTTCTCCACCACATCTAATAATGGTGTTGCGCATTGCCTCAATGACTTTAGGAAGTTTGTCGGTGCCGATATGTGGATGAGCATCACAAAGAATACTTGTTGAAGCACCGTGCTGACAAAAGACGTTCAATATCTTTTCTACAGAACCACGTTTCTTGGAACGGGTGTAAAGTTTACCATCAGAATAGGCGCCGGCACCGCCTTCTCCAAAACAATAATTGCTTTCTGGGTCAACTTGTTGTGTTCGGGTAATTAAAGCAAGGTCCTGCTTGCGTTCATGAACATTCTTTCCCCTTTCAACAACAATGGGCCTAAAGCCAAGTTCGATTAGACGCAAAGCAGCAAACAATCCACCAGGACCAGCACCAACAACGATTACTTCTTTCCCTTTGCTCACATCAGGATAAACAGTATGTTGGAATTGATCATCTTCGGGCAATTCATTCTGATAGACTCGCACAGTTAGATTCACGAAGATAGTACGTTGTCGGGCATCAATACTTCGTTTCAGAACACGAACATGAGTGATGCTTTGACGACTGATTCCCTTCTCCTTACTTATAAAATTAGCAATCGACTGTTCATTTGCTGCCTGTTCGGGCAGAATTCTAAGTTGAAATTCGTGAATCATTTTCCTTCGTTATTACTGATTACTGCTGCAGGCAGAATAGAGTTAATGCCTTGTTCGCGGTGACAGATTCTTACTTCAATTCCGTATTTCTGATGAATATGTTCACCCAGATGTTGAGCTGAATATACAGACCTGTGCTGACCTCCAGTACAACCAAATGAGAACATCAGCGACGTGAAACCTCTCTGCAGATAGCGTTCGACATGTGCGTCAGCCAACTTGTAGATGTTCTTGAGGAAAACTGTGATTTCACCGTCGTCTTCCAAGAATCTGATGACGGGTTCATCAAGTCCTGTGAGTTGTTTGTAGGGCTCGTATCGTCCAGGATTATGGGTACTTCTGCAGTCAAAGACATAACCTCCGCCATTTCCGCTCTCATCTTCAGGAATTCCTTTGCGGAAAGAGAAACTAAAGACACGAACCACCAGTGGACCTTTACCGTCATATTTGGAGAATGTGGCGGGACCGTCCATCGGATGCGGCTTGTAGACGTTAGTGTCAGTAGTCTTATAGCCATCAGCGCGTGAAACGACTGTTTCTTCCTTAGGAGCATATTGCGGCAGATTGCAAAGACCACTGAGAACTTCCTTCAGATAGGGATAAGCATCGACAACTGTAGAGTTTGTTAACAACGAACGAAGATTCGTCATTGCAGGTGGGATGCTGTCGATGAAATGACGTTTGCGCTCGAAATAGCCCCTGAAACCATAGGCGCCCAGTACTTGAAGTATTCTGAATAATACAAAGAGATCGAGTTGCTCCATGAAATGGCGCTCTGATGGAACCTCTGTGTAATTCTTCAGCGAATCATAGTACTCCGCAATTAGTTCCCGACGAAGTTTGTCGGGATATCTGGCTGATGCCTGCCACAGGAATGAAGCAAGGTCGTAATAGAATGGACCTCTGCGCCCTCCCTGATAATCTATAAAATAAGGTGTAGAGTCTGGACCAGAAAGCATTACGTTGCGTGCCTGAAAATCACGATAGAGAAACGCATCACAACTTTCCGCAGTCAAATCTTTCGCTAACATACGGAAATTGGCTTCGAGTTTCAATTCGTGAAAATCAAGACCTGCAGGTTTCAGAAAACAATATTTAAAATAGTTCAGGTCGAAAAGAACGCTGTCCTGATCGAATTCAGGCTGTGGATAACAATTGCTCCAATCGAGTCCTCTGGCTCCACGCATTTGGATATTCGGCAGTTCGCGAATGGTTTTCATCAACAAAAGCCTCTCCTCTTCATTGTAGCGTCCACCTGCTTCACGTCCGCCCCGAAGCGCATCAAACAAGGACATAGCGCCAAGATCTGTCTGCAGATAGCGAAGTTCATCGCTACTGACGGACATGATTTGCGGCACAGGAAGTTGGCGCTTGGTGAAATGGCGTGTGAGATAGATGAAGGCATGATTCTCGTCGCGGCTTGTACCAATACATCCAATCACGCTCTTCGGCAGACCTTTCTCCACAGCAGATTCAGCCATCGTGATTCTGTAATATTCACGATTGCTGCCCGCTCCTGGAAGTTTCTCTATTTGAGAAGGTTCTGCCCCACTCCATTCCTTGAAAAGTTTTATCAATGCGTCCATGTTATCCAATTATGATTCAAACTCAGAATTAAGCGTCCTTGTCGAGAATTTCCAGACAAAGTTCATACGATTTCGTCATCATGCGCGGAATGTGAAATGGTCCTTTGAACAGGTTGCCCTTTGCGGGTTGAGCCACAGTTCCGTCGCGATGCAGATAACCGTACCATTCTCCGTATTTTGGGTCTGGGAAATGACGATATGTCCACTCGCTAATGAGTTCGTGACGCTCACGATAGCGGTCGTCGCCTGTAGCCAGATAAGCATAGAGCGAAGCAATAATAGTCTCGCATTGCGGCCACCAGAACTTCATGTCTTGCGAATAGTCCTGAGGCGGAAGGTTCTTGCAATCGCGGAAGTTGATGATTCCACCGTATTTCTGGTCCCATCCCCAGTCCCACGACCAGTCGAAGATTTGCAGTGCAAGTTGTTTAAGTTCCTCATCCCAACCGCGCAGTTTCGATTCTTCCATAATGAACCAAGACGTCTCAATGCAATGACCGGGATTAATGGTGCGGGTAAGGTTTGTATCGATGAATTCTCCGTTAGGACCGACTGTTTCCAACAGACATTTGAACTCGGGATGAATGAAATAGCGGCGAAGTTTTTCGATGGACTCGTCTATCTGCTTCGTAAGCGTCGGGTCGTCTACCACCTGACGAATTCTTGAACCCACGTTGATGAGAATCATCACGATAGAATGACCCTGAAGTTCCACATCAGATTCAAATTTTGCAGGAAGGAATCCTGGAGTCTCCAGAAAACGTTGAGTGTCCTTGAATACTTTCAGCGCCTTTTCGGCATAAGTCATATCGCCTGTTGCCAAAGCAAATTCGGACATTGCAATCGCAGCGAATGTCTCAGAAAACACATAGCGGCGCTTGCGAAGAGGATGACCATCGGCAGTGATTGAGAAATACATGTGGCCTTCATCGTCGAAACAGTACTTTTCGATGAAGTCGAGCGTACTTTTGGCTGCATCGAGCCATTCCTGACGCTTTTCCACATGATTATAGGCGAAGGAGCAAACAAAGGCAAAGCGCCCTTGGAACCAGACGGATTTGGTCGTGTCCATCAGACTTCCGTCACGATTAAGGCAAGTATAGACACCGCCGTTTTCCTGATCCCAGCCATATTGAAGCCAGAAAGGCATAATGTCATTCGTGAGTTGATCCTTATAGCGGTCAGCCCACTTGCTGAAATATTTTCTGTCTTGTTTGTTCATGATTGTAATTGGTTAGGTAATTTATTGAAAGAAAATAATTTAAGTCCTAAAACTTGTTGCAACGCTCGAAGAAGTTAATGGCCTCCAATTCTGCCTTCATCGCTGTTTCTTCTTCATCCGTCATATTGCGGAATGGAACACGATTAGGACCTAAGTCAAAGCCGATGAGTTTCATAATTCGCTTGCCGCCAACAATGTTTCCACGATAGTTGCAAATGACATTAATCACGTCCTGAGAGAAATTCTGCTTCTCACGTGCGGTCTTAATATCACCATTCTTCCACGCTTCAATGATTCCGACTAATTCGCGACCATTGTAATTGGTTGTTCCACCAATACCTCCTTGGGCCCCACCTTGTGCAAGCGAAGGAAGAATAGTCTCATCCTGGCCGTGAAGCATGTCGAATTTGCCGTCTTTGTAGAGTCGGCACTGATTATATTCATACAGGCTCTCGTAGGTGTATTTAATTCCTGCAAAGTTGGGAATACGTCCGTCAACGGCTTTCAGCAAGTCGAGCATAGGAAGGAAAGCACCATTGAAAGCGGGAATGTGGTAATAGTAGAACGGCAGATTCGGTGCTGCTGCAGCAATCTGTTCGCAATACTTCACAAGTTCCTCAATACGTCCGATTTTCGGGAAAGGCGGAGCCATACTTCCAATTCCCCAAGCGCCAATCTTCTGAGCATGTTCAGCGAGCCGGCAACTTTCACGAAGACAGCAACTTCCCACATGAACAATCACCTTGAAACCTTCAGGAACGACCGAGACCCAGCGTTCAGCCAGTTGCATGCGCTCTTCGGTTGTAAGCATATAGCCTTCGCCAGAAGAACCGTTGATGAATACTCCCTTCAAACCGTTCTTGTGCAACATTGCTGCATAAGCGGCAATAGGTTCAAGATTTACATCGCCGTTTGCATAGAATGGGGTGAACGGCGCGTCGATAAGGCCAATTATCTTTTCCATAATTCTTAATCTTTATGCTTTTGTCAAATTATAATCTTTAGTTAGAATTCACTTAAGTAGTGGGTTTTTGTCTGACTTGTACCAAGTCATAAACTCGGCAATTCCTTCATGCAGCGACCAATGAGGTTTGTAGCCGCATTCCTGCTCGAGTTTCTCTGTATTGGCATTAGTCTGATAGACATCACCCGGCTGCATCGGAAGGAAAACTTTCTCTGCAGGTTTGCCGTAAGCCTGTTCAATTTCACTAATGAAGTCCATGAGTTTAACAGGGTGGCTGCAACCGATGTTGTAGACTTTATATGGAACCCCATTCTCGCACTTCTCGGCCTCAGGTTTGTGGTCAATCACATGAATAGTTCCTTCAACAATATCATCGATATAAGTGAAGTCGCGAATCATGTCACCATTGTTGAACACCTTGATGGGCTTGCCTTCGCGAATCGCGTTGGCAAACAGCATCGGCGACATATCTGGTCGGCCCCAAGGTCCATAGACCGTGAAGAAGCGAAGTCCCGTAGTTGCAAAACCATAGAGTTTACTATAGGCGTGGGCCATCAGTTCATTGCTCTTTTTGCTGGCAGCATATAGACTAACGGGACTCACCACCTTATCGTCCTCGCTATAGGGAACCTTTGTGTTCAGGCCATAGACCGAACTCGACGAAGCATAGATGAGGTGCTCAACGCCATTATTGCGACAGGCTTCAAGAATATTCAGAAAACCGACAAGATTGCTCTGCAAATAGGCATAGGGATTCGTGATGCTATAACGAACACCCGCCTGAGCAGCGAGATTCATCACCTTTTGGAAATGCTCGCGTTCAAAAAGGTTGTCGAGCGAAGGTTTATCGTCGATGCCCATACGGATGAAACGGCAATTAGGGAGAGTTGTACTTTGGAACTCCTTGCCCCACTCCATTTCTTCCTGCGGATTGTTGCCTTCAGAAATAACTGGTGTGGGAATACCACATTCCTGCAATCTTCCATATTTCAGACGCGGGTCATAGTAGTCGTTGATATTATCAATTCCAACGACTTCGTCCCCTCGTTTTGCGAGCATCAGCATGAGTTTTGAACCAATAAAACCTGCTGCTCCTGTCACTAATATTTTCATTCTATCATGTATATTTTTTTCTGTTTTTATGGCACCTTTATCGATGGTTTATATAAAGCATACCTTTAGACTATAGAGAGCATACCTTTATAGGTATATAAAGCACGTCTTTATAGGGGTATAAAGCATACCTTTCTAACATCAAAAGGACACCTTTCTAAGGTCGAAAGCATTGCTTTATACAGTCAAGAGCATTGCTCTCTTCATTCAAAAGGATTGCTCCATTGATTTTAAACGGTTGCTCTCTTTGCAGATTTGTCTATTTTACTGTCAATCAACGACTTGCAAAATCAACTTATGCGAACTTCACCTTTGCTTCCTCATAACTGTCGAGTGAACCGATGTCGAATCTTCCTCCTGGCATTCTCCATGCGTGAAGTGTTGTCACTTCAGCAAGATAGTGGGCAAGATTTCCTGGAGCATCTGTTCCACAGCCGTGATTCAGGCAATCGAGGATAAGTGGGAGGTCTGACTTCTTATATATATAAAAAGGTGGAACCGCCCAATTGCTCACGGGGACCTCGGGTTTCTCCTGCATGAGAAGCACCCGCATGTTCTCGTCGACCTTGATAACACCTGTGCGCTGAAGACGCTTCAACTCCGGCTCATGATGACACATGATGATGCTGGAATCTTTCTCCTTGAAAAACTCAACAAATCCCTTCATCGAGAATTCCAGAATGTTGTCTGCTGCAAGCACCATCACATCATCGTCAATCTTGCACTGATTGAGCACAAGAAGCAAATCGCGAACAGCCCCTAATCGAGTCTCGTTTGTCGACGTTCCGTCGTCGATGATTGTTATCTGCTTGCGGTCAGGAAGTCCTTCCGCCTTTGTGGTCATGCGCTGAACCGCCCAATCCTGAAAGATATTGGCGAATTTGTGATTCGTCACCACAATATGCTCATCAATCTCGCTGATAGCATCGAGGTCGTCAAGCATGCGGTCGAGAATCGTCTTCTGCCCTATCTGAAGCAGAGGTTTGGGAAAATTCTCCGTAAGCGGATAGAGTCGCGTTGCGTAACCCGCTGCAATGATTATATTTTTCAAAACAGTTGTTTGTGAATTCTAAACTTTTAAATTAAAGAAAATCTACACCGTTGGCAGGATCACAGAAGAAAATCTGGAAACTGTCGCGGTACTGGGGATATTCAGCAAGATACTCATCGGTGACAAACTTGCGGATTTCAGCCTCCTTATTAGGGTCGACAAGTGCAATGCAAGCACCCTTGAAGCCTGCTCCACTGAATCGTCCGCCGTAAATACCCGGAGTCTTGCGCATAATCTTATAGAGGGAGATGAGTTCAGGCGAACCGCATTCGTAGTTGTTCATAGAACTCTCACAACTCTCGAAAATCAGTTGACCGAATCGCTCGATGTCACCTTCTTTCCAAGCCTTCACGCCCTCCTCCACTCGCTGACATTCAGAATAGAAATGACGAGCACGACGGGCAAAGCGAGCAGGCATTCGGTCACCATATTTTTCAAACAACTCCTTAGGAACGTCGCGCAAACGAGTATCGGACAGTTTGTTCAGATGCTGATCATCATAGGCTTGCATCATCCAAGCAGCCGTCTTGCATTCAGAAACGCGAAGATTGTAGTCGGTTCCTGTAAGTTTGCGCGTTACTCCCGAGAAGAAGATACCGAGTTTGAAGGGCAGTTGATGGTTCTCACTATCCTTACCAAACGGGATGAGTTCGTATTCGGAAGTCTTGGTGTCAAGATAAAGCAGTTTGTCTGACTGACAAAGCACCACACAAGCCTGATCGAGAATACCATTGGTCAGACCAACATATTCGCGTTCGGCCTGCGAAGCATAATGAATCACCTGCATCTTGTCAAGTCCCAGATGGTTCACCTTGTCGATTGCCATTACGAAACCACATAGCAAGGCGGCCGATGAAGAAAGTCCACCGATAGGCATAGAACCCTTGACAACACCTCTGACGCCTCTTTTCAGCGCAAAATCCTTCTGAAGCGCCCATACGGCACCACGAAGATAGTCGCCCCAGTTGTTTTGCTTTTCATCAACTGGTCGCTGCACGTTGAAAGTCATCAGACCTTCAAACGAAAGCGAACACATCTCCACCTTTCCCGATTCCGTTTCGGAGAAGAGGAAGTCGATTCCGCTATCGAATGCAAAACCTGTGACAAGTCCGTGTTGATGGTCAACATGGGCGCCAAGCGGACAAATTCGGTAGGGAGAAAACAACTGATAGAGCGCATCTCCCTTACCGAAAAATGTTCGATAGGCTTGGAATAATTCGTTTATGGTTTGATTATTCATCTATATCGAATTAAGTTCTTATTGATGCTGTTCGCGGAGCAGGTCGTTCACAGTCTTCACAGGATTGAATGTATCCAGAGGAACCTCAACGAATACGGTCGACCAATCGCTCATTGCACCGTTCCAAAGTCCGGGAAGTTCCAATGCCTGAAGGTCACGACCATTCTTTGACTTCTGAGAGATGAAGCCGGTCTTCTGGTCAACGAACTCGGGCAAATTGAATGCGTTACCCTTATAGTCACGAGTTGCACAGACGAGATCTACTGGGTTGAAATGAGTACCTTCGGTGAACATCTTCATGTATTCAGCATTCTTCTTGTCAATCTGTGAACTCTCAAGAATCTGCAGCGAAACTGTTCCGTCCTGATTATAGGTAAGGAACGGGCCGCCACCAGGTTCGCCTACATTCTTCACAACACCACAAACACGCATCGGGCGGTTCAGTTTCTTGCGGAGATAGATAACGAGTTCTGCGTCTTCCAGATCCTTGATATCAGCTTTTCTGCAGCAGAGGTCGCGCTGAACGAAGCGAATGATTTCCTCGAGTTGCTCGTGTGTGTACTTGCCGCTGTCGAGCAAACGCAGATATTCGAAAGCACGTGCCTGAAGGCCAACAAGAATACCAGCAAGCAACTGCTTGTATTCAACAGTTACGTCTTTCAGACGATCGGGAACCACATTGTCGATGTTCTTGATGAATACAACATCGGCTTCAATGTCGTTGAGGTTCTGAATCAGTGCTCCATGACCACCTGGGCGGAAAAGCAGTGAACCATCTTCCTGACGGAAGGGAGTACCATCGGGATTGGCGGCAATTGTATCAGTTGAGGGCTTCTGCTCAGAGAACGAAATGTTGAACTTAATGCCGTATTTCTCAGCATATTTGTCAACCTTCTCAGCAACCTTTTTCTTGAAGAGTTCGAGGTGGTCGTGAGAAACAGTGAAGTGAACGTTTGCCTGTCCGTCGGAAGCGGCATAGAGAGCAGCCTCTACGAGATGTTCTTCCATTGGGGTACGAGGACCATCTTCATAATTGTGGAACAACAGAAGTCCCTTGGGCAACTGACCGTAGTTGAGTCCTTCGGCCGTAAGCATCTGGCGAGCAATCGCCTTATATTTGCCTTCGGCCAGCAAAGTCTTAAGGTCGCCACCTTCATTCTTCTTACATTTCTCACAAAGTTCCTTATGGAATGCAAACTTCTTCATTCCATCGAAATATTCCTTCTCAAAGGCTGTCTGAGGCTCATCGTAGGGAGCATCGACAAATGCGAAGACGTCCTTGAACATACGTGAAGCCGCACCACTTGCAGGTACGAATTTCACAATCTGATGGCCTTCTGCCTTATATTGGTTCCAGCAGTCGATGAATTTCTTACGTTCCTCATCAGTCGGTGCAAGTACACCGTGACCGATTGAGGCTGCTGCTTCAAGGCGAAGAAATGGGAATCCGGTTTTAAACTGTTCGAGCTGGTGATTTACCTGCTCCTCTGTAATGCCGCGTTTGGCAATCTGCTGAAGGTCATTATTGTTTAGCATAATAATTAAAATATGGTAAATGATACGCAAAATTAATTGTTTTTTATGAAAAACCGAAATGTTTCTCAAAGAATTTTGTAACTTTGCAGAAAAAAGATTGGCTATGGATATGAAAACAGCATTCACGCAGGCCGAAATCTCTGAAATCAGAGCCTTGGGGAAAGATTTGACCAAGTTGCTCAGCGATAGCCTTCATCCTGAGGATGAAGGAAAACTTTTGCAACTTCTGCGTGAGGCGATGAGTAATAATCAACTGGAACGCGATGTGTTCGGACAGAATCCTCTGTTGTCGGCTTTGCAGACTGCAAAGGTTGCCGTTGAGGAAACAGGTCTGCGCAGAGATGGCGTTCTGGCACTTATTCTCTTTAAAATCAACTATACTGACGGGCAAGTCTTCGGACCTGCTGTCGACCTGATACTGAAGGGTTTGCTCAGAATTGGCGACTTGAACAAGAAGAGTCCAGTCGTAGAGAGCGAGAACTTCCGCAATCTGCTTCTGTCTTTTGCTGAAGACATGCGTGTAATTCTCATTATGATTGCAGGTAGAGTTAATCTGATGAGACAGATTCGTGATACAGAAAACGAAGACGCTAAACAACGAGTCAGTGAAGAGGCTGCCTATCTGTATGCTCCTTTGGCTCACAAACTGGGTCTCTATAAACTGAAGAGTGAACTCGAAGACTTGTCATTGAAGTATCTGGAGCACGACGCTTATTATATGATTAAGGATAAGTTGAATGCTACCAAGAAAAGTCGTGATGCCTATATCGAACAGTTCATTCAGCCTGTTCAGCAGCGATTGGAGGAAGCCGGACTGAAATTCCACATGAAGGGAAGAACAAAGTCCATTCATTCTATCTGGCAGAAGATGAAAAAGCAGAAGTGCGGCTTTGAGGGAATCTACGACTTGTTTGCTATTCGCATTATTCTTGATTCACCATTGGAGAAAGAGAAAATGCAATGCTGGCAGGCCTTCTCTATTGTTACTGATATGTATCAGCCCAATCCCAAGCGTCTTCGCGACTGGTTGAGCGTTCCCAAGACCAATGGCTACGAAAGTCTTCATATCACAGTGCTCGGTCCAGAAAAGAAATGGGTTGAGGTTCAGATTCGCACTGAGCGAATGGATGAGATTGCCGAACGCGGTCTTGCTGCTCACTGGCGCTACAAAGGCGTTAAAGGCGACAGTGGGATTGACGAATGGTTGACGAATATCAGAACCGCCCTTGAAGCAGGTGATGATCTGCAGATGATGGATCAGTTCAAGATGGACCTCTACGACGATGAAGTGTTTGTCTTCACGCCGAAGGGCGATTTGCTAAAATTCCCGAAGGGTGCTACTATTCTCGACTTCGCCTATCACATTCATTCACGTATAGGAAGTACCTGCGTTGGAGGAAAGATTAATGGAAAGGTGGTTGCAATTCGCCAGCAACTTCATTCGGGAGATACTGTGGAGATTCTAACTCAGAGCACTCAAAAGCCTCGTCAGGAATGGTTGAACATCGTCAAGACTTCGCGAGCAAAGGCGAAAATCCGCCTGTCGCTGAAGGAGACTCAGCAGAAGGAAGGTCGACTGGCGAAAGAGATGCTGGAGCGAAAACTGAAGAATAAGAAGTTGGAGTTCTCGGAGAGTATTATGGCTCACACCATCAAGAAACTTGGTTTCAAGGAGGCGTCTGACTTCTATAAACAGTTGGCGGAGGAAAAACTCGATGTGAACTACGTTGTTGAGAAATATGCCGAGACTCGCGATTACGACCTCAATCTGAATACTCCGACTCAAACCCGAAGTGCCGAGGAATACAATTTCGATGTGGCAGAGGACCAAAAGCGCGGTTTCAGCGACGATGAGTTGGTGATTGGTCGCGACCTGAAAGGCATTGACTACACTCTTGCCAAATGCTGTCATCCAATTTTTGGCGACGACATCTTTGGCTTTGTCACCGTGAGCGGAGGAATTAAAATCCATCGCACCACCTGCCCCAATGCCCGTAATCTTCGTGAAAACCTGGGCTACAGAATCGTGAAAGCACGCTGGAGCGGCAAGGGAAGTTCGCAATACAGCATCACGCTTAATATTGTCGGAAACGACGATATTGGTATAGTCAACAACATTACAAGCATCATCTCGAAGGAAGAGAAAATCATGATGAGATCTATCAATATTGATTCTCACGATGGTCTATTTGACGGTCATCTGACTGTGATGGTTGAAGACACGAACCGAATGGAATCGCTTATCAAGAAAATCAAGACAGTGAAGGGCGTTAAGTCTGTCACGAGAATTTAATTCGATTAAAGAATTGGAAGTTTAGGAAAATGAAAAAATATATTGTTTTAATGTTTGTTTTGCTGGCCGGTTTGACTACAGTCAGTGCTCAGCAATACACAAAGGCTGACAGCATAAAGGTTGTCAGTTTATTGAATGATGCTCGTAAGCAAGGTTCTGAGAACTGGATGCTTTACTTTGCACGCAAACTTACAAGTATCCCCTATGTAGCCAAAACTCTTGAGAAGAACAAGAAGGAACAACTCGTCGTCAATCTCCGACAACTGGATTGCACAACTTATGTTGAAACGGTTCTTGCTCTGACGCTTTGTATGAAGAATGAGGAGTACAAATTTGCGGATTATTGCAAACATCTTCGTCAGATTCGCTATCGTCAGGGACATATCTCCTACCCCGAGCGGTTGCATTATTTCACATCGTGGATTCGCGACAATACGGAAATGGGGTTTGTCGAGGAAGTCTTTTATCCTGAAGATGTATTCTCTGCCAATCAGGAATTATACATCAATTATATGTCGACTCATGTCAATCAGTATCCGATGCTTGTCGGTAACAAGAAGTGGGTTGAGATGATTCGTGAGGCCGAGGAAGACCTAACTGGTAGAAACTATGCTTATATTCCTAAGAATAGTATTGGAAATGACGAAGCCTATTGGGACTCGATACAAGACGGGGACATTATTGCTATTTGCACCAATAAGAAAGGACTCGACATCTCGCATATAGGTATTGCAGTCTGGCATCTCGACGGACTTCATCTGCTGAATGCTTCTCAGGTTCATAAACGCACCATTGAGGAACCGATGACGATGACCGAATATATGAAAAAGCATCCTTCGCAAATAGGTATTAGAGTTATTCGTGTACTATAGAAGTTTTTCTTCAAAGAAACTAATATAAAATGATGATATTGAGGTAATTATGGATGGCAACAAAAGAAAGATAAGCAACCGAAGAGGCCTTCTCGCACTATCGCCCTTGATGGTGTTTGTGGTGCTTTATCTTGTCACCTCAATCATCGTTGGAGATTTCTATAAGGTTCCCATTACGGTTGCCTTCATGTTGTCAAGCATTTATGCAATTGCCATTTCTGGAGGTTTTCCTCTGACAAAGCGCATTCAGACCTACAGTCGTGGAGCAAGTACGCAGAATATGATGTTCATGCTCTGGATTTTCGTGATGGCTGGAGCGTTTGCAAACGCGGCAAAAACAATGGGAAGTATTGATGCGACCGTAAATCTCACATTGATGCTTCTGCCGAGTGATATGATTCTGGCAGGTATCTTTCTTGCAACATGCTTCATTTCGCTGAGTGTTGGAACCAGTGTTGGAACGATTGTTGCTTTGGCTCCCATTGCTGCGGGAGTCGCCCAACAGACAGATATTTCAGTCGCTTTGATGACTGCGGTTGTGGTCGGAGGTTCATTCTTTGGCGATAATCTTTCATTCATTTCTGATACTACGGTCGTTGCTACACAGACACAAGGCTGCAAGATGAGTGACAAATTCCGCGTGAATGCTTTTATCGTAGTTCCTGCTGCTATCGTGATTATGATTGTCTATCTCGTGATGGGGCAAGGTGTTTCGTCGCCTACGCAAGTGGCTGATTTCCAGTTAGTAAAGGTTCTACCCTATCTCGTTGTGCTGATTTGCGCTATTTTCGGAATGAATGTAATGGCCGTATTGACATTAGGAATCATTCTGACTGGCGTTATAGGCATTGCGAACGGTAGTTATGACCTCTTTGGTTGGTTCTCATCGATGGGCGATGGAATCTTGTCAATGGGTGAACTGATTATCATTACGATGATGGCAGGCGGCTTGCTTGAGATTATTCGCGAACAAGGAGGTATAGACTATATCATTCAGCACATGACTAATCATGTGAATGGGAAACGTGGAGCAGAGTTTTCTATTGGCGCTTTGGTTGCTTTGGTTGACTTATGTACAGCCAATAACACTGTTGCAATCATCACTGTTGGTCCTATTGCAAAGCAGATTGGCGACCGATATGGTGTTGACAATCGTAAATGTGCATCTATTCTCGATACCTTCTCATGCGCAATGCAAGGCGTTTTGCCCTATGGCGCGCAATTATTGATGGCAGCAGGACTCACCCAACTGAATCCCGTTGAAATCATTCCCTATTTGTATTATCCCTTAGCCATAGGCGTTGCAGCACTGTTTGCTATCGTCTTCCGCTATCCGAAACGATATAGTTAACAACTACATTCAAGTAAAAACGACTCTATTGCTTTTGGTCATTATGAATATCATCCATCGAAATTTCTTTCGCCTTTTGCGTTCAGGGGCTCTCAATGAATATGAGAGTCTGGAACCTATGTCGCTCTATAAATGGAAACAACTTTCTCATCTTATTGCGGCTCAGGGTGTTGCAGAGATTGCAATGAAAGGATTGAGAAATCATACGTTCGATGATCAGGGTAATTACCCCAAATCAATGCAGGAAGAACTACAGTCTTTTATTGATGAATCGTTGGCTAAAACAAAGAGTGAGGATAGTTCCGAGAAGCAGGATTTGCCCCACATGAGCAATTTCTTCCTAAACAGAAGGCTAAACCATATTCAAAAGAACGAACGTCACCAGATTGACGCATCGATGACAACTTTAGATTTATTGAACATCATCGTAAAAAACATCAATCTAACATTTAATAAAGGTATTTCGCTCAGTGGAATCAGTGAAATGGGTTCTTTTTTGCGAACGAAAGGAGATAAGGTTGATTTCGTGAAACTTGAGGAATGGCTTCGCAAACTTCATATTCAGCGTATGGCTCAGTTGGAAGGTTCTGTTTTGATTGCTGTTTTCAAGTTCGATCAGGATGAGATTCCTTTTGTCAACAAAATTGAACCAAAAGCCTACGGACTTACTTTGCGAACTCTCGATCATCATACCGATGATAATATGGAAGAATGGCATTTTAAACAAAGCGAAGCAGGATTCGTTCATGGTAATACAAGAGTCACAAGAAGAAACCTACGCAGGAGCATGCGCTACATTTCTTATGCACCTATTGAAACATCGAGTCACTTCCTGAAGAACTTTGCCAGAAACTTATCTGAGATTGAAGAGTAATTGTTTGTATAATAAGCAATTAACCTGTTCTGGTTTGATTTTTTGTTTAAATAAATATCCTTCAATTTCGAGATGCTTGTAAACCTAAATCAGCGAATTGTTGATGACGTTTTCGTTTGTGTTGATGATTTGAAGTCTGTACTTATCTGTGTAACTAACTCGCATGAGCCGTTGTGGTTGTAAATCATCCGAAAGAATAGCAAGTGCAACGTGTCCCATTGTTCTCCGGAGATTTAGTTCAACACAAGGATGAAGTTTCAGTATTCCGTCTTCTGCAACAATCATCATATCGACGCCGAATGGGCCTTGATAAGCGTTTTTGAAGAGTTCGGAAGTCAGTCTGCAAATAGCATCTTTCACTTCGTCTATGATAGATTCAGCAAGGTATCTGCCCAGAATCTTTCTTTTTGCATTTTCAGAAGCAATCACGCTTCCAATATAAGCGCCATTAGTTGTTTTGAAAACTGACAAACCCCGATAGACGACTTGGCCGTTTTCGTTCGCCTCGAACTCCATTCCAAAATCAATAACCTTGTTATAATACGGTTCTACCATAATACCTCCTTGGCGACTAATAATATTGCGAGCCCAAGAATCATTACGTTTACGGTGTTCTTCGGACAAATCATACCTTACCCCTCTCCCACTACTACTCCAAGGCGCCTTCAACACTCGTTCGAACGAGAAGTCAGAAGTGTGAAGTTCGTCCATTGAAGTGACGTAATGAGCATTACCCACAAACTGAGGATTAAGTTCCACAAGTTTGTTCAGCAGATGTGCAGAGGCCCATTGACGACTGCTCATCTCCCTAATTAATTCTAACTGACTTTTTGAAGGAAGCATATCCTTAATTCCACAACGCTCCAACTGACGAACAATAGCCTTATCCCATCCCCAAACAGAAATCTCATCGAATGGTGATTTTCCCAACTGGTTCAGCATATGACGTAAATCGTCGGGCGAAATAAAGCAGACATCAGCAGCAAAAGTGTGTAGATGCCGAATGGATGAAAGGGCTGCTGGAACGTCGTCAACGAGCACCATATCACCCTTCTCTGCCCATAAAGCAGGGATATGTCCGAGGTCAGCCCTCAGTTCCCTTCCAGCATGAGGAGCAGTGAACTGACTGAGGTTTGCAGCCAGCGCTATATCGTGTTCGGGATTAAAAACATGCAGTTTCATGCTTGCAAAGTTACTACTTAACGGGCAAAAAAACAAATTTTTCACATAAAATAAAAACATTTTGCCAACTCGGCTTTGCAATTTCGAAAAATATAGTTACCTTTGCAGAAATATACTGATATGATACCAAAACCTGACATGGAAGCATTCTTTCGCACTCATGCCTATCTTGTTGAGCATGTCGCAGCCCCTGTCCGTCGCACCCTTATGGATGAGATAGACTGGAGCGACAGACTCATAGGTATAAAGGGTACGCGAGGCGTTGGTAAGACTACCTTCTTGTTGCAATTTGCGAAAGAGCATTTTGATACGCAAGATAGACAGTGCCTCTATGTCAACATGAACAATTTTTACTTTCAGGATCGTGGAATCGCCGATTTTGCTGGTGATTTCGTGAATTATGGAGGACGCGTATTGCTCATTGACCAGGTTTTCAAACAGACCGATTGGAGCCAGGAACTACGTAAATGCTATGACCTCTATCCTGATTTGAAAATTGTTTTTACGGGTTCAAGCGTGATGCGTCTGAAAGAAGAGAACCCTGAATTGAATGGTATTGTCAAGAGTTATAACCTACGTGGATTCTCTTTCCGTGAATATTTGAATCTGAAGACCAACAACAATTTCCACGCATATTCTCTTAATGACATTCTCTCCAATCATGAGCGAATCATCAAGGAGATTCTTCCAACGGCTCGTCCTCAGGCACATTTCCAAGACTATATCCATCACGGTTTCTACCCCTTCTTTCTTGAACATCGTAACTTTTCGGAGAATCTCCTGAAGACGATGAATATGATGACAGAGGTAGATATTCTGCTCATTAAGCAGATTGAATTGAAATATCTGACGAAGATTAAGAAACTCTTCTATCAGTTGGCTGAACAAGGTCCAAAGGCGCCTAATATTTCTCAGTTGGCAACAGATATTGAGACAAGTCGTGCAACGGTTATGAACTATATTAAGTATCTCACCGATGCCCGCTTGTTGAATATGATTTATCCTTATGGAGAAGACTTCCCGAAAAAGCCATCGAAGGTGATGCTTCATAATTCAAACCTCCTTTATGCCATCTATCCCATTCATGTGGAGAAGCAGACGGCAATGGAGACATTCTTCGTCAATTCGCTCTGGAAAGATCATACGGTCAATCAGGCCAGCAAGGATTCCTTCTACCTCGTCGATGGCGACAAAAAGTTCTGTATCTGTGATGCGAAGAGCGAGGCCAAACAACGGAAAGATCCCGATACCATCTACGCACGATATAATACGGAAGTAGGTAAAGACAATCAGATTCCTCTATGGCTATTGGGATTCCTTTATTAGAAACAATTGATTCATAGAAATCAACTTAACATTATACAACAACATTTTAATCAAAAACAAAAAATGGCTAAAGAAAAAAGATTTATCACTTGTGATGGTAATGAGGCTGCTGCTCACGTGAGTTACATGTTCTCTGAAGTTGCTGCTATCTATCCTATCACACCATCTTCGCCAATGGCGGAGCATGTTGATGAGTGGGCTGCCCGTGGTCGTAAGAACCTCTGGGGACAGAACGTTTCTGTGCAGGAAATGCAGTCAGAAGGTGGTGCCGCTGGTGCTCTCCACGGTTCACTTCAGGCTGGTGCTCTGACAACAACGTTCACCGCATCGCAGGGATTGTTGCTGATGATTCCTAACATGTACAAGATTGCAGGTGAGATGCTTCCTTGCGTCTTTGATGTATCGGCTCGTACATTGGCTTCTCACTCTCTCTGTATCTTTGGTGACCATCAGGACGTAATGGCTTGTCGTCAGACTGGTTTCGCAATGTTCTGCTCTGGTTCTGTTCAGGAGGTAATGGACCTTACAGCAGTTCCCCATCTTGCTACTCTGAAGACTGAGATTCCGTTCGTAAACTTCTTCGACGGTTTCCGCACATCTCATGAGTATCATAAGATTGAGGTGATGGAGCAGGAAGACGTTGCTAAACTTGTTGATCCCGCTGACATTAAGCGTTTCCGTGACCGTGCTCTGACCCCTGAGCGTCCTCAGACTCGTGGTACTGCTGAGAACCCTGAGACATTCTTCACCCATCGTGAGGCATGCAATGCTGCATACGATAAGGTGCCTGAAGTTGTTGAGTACTATCTCTCTAAGGTTAGTGAGATTACAGGTCGTGAATATCACCTCTTTGATTACTATGGAGCAGAAGATGCTGAGCGCATCATTATCCTGATGGGTTCTGCTACGGAGGCTGCACGTGAGGCTATCGACCACCTGACTGCTCAAGGTGAGAAGGTTGGTATGGTTGCAGTTCACCTCTATCGTCCGTTCTCTGTGAAGCATCTGCTCGCTGCAGTTCCTAAGACCGTAAAGCGTATTGCTGTTCTCGACCGTACAAAGGAACCAGGTGCTGAGGGAGAACCTCTGTATCTCGATGTGAAGAGTGCATTCTATGATGTTGAAAATAAGCCTGTGATTGTTGGTGGTCGTTATGGTCTCGGTTCTTCCGACACCACACCTGCTAAGATTATCGCTATATTCAACAACCTTGCTCTGCCCGAGCCGAAGAATCACTTCACTGTAGGTATTGTTGACGATGTGACCTTCACTTCTCTGCCTGAGGTTGAGGAGATGGCACTTGGTGGCGCTGGTATGTTCCAGGCTAAGTTCTATGGACTTGGTGCTGATGGTACTGTTGGTGCTAACAAGAACTCTGTGAAGATTATCGGTGATTCTACTGATAAGTATTGCCAGGCTTACTTCTCTTATGATTCAAAGAAGTCTGGTGGTTTCACATGCTCGCATCTGCGTTTCGGTGACACACCTATCCGCTCTACCTATCTGGTTACGACACCTAACTTCGTCGCTTGCCACGTGCAGGCTTACCTGCACATGTATGATGTGACACGTGGTCTGCAGAAGAACGGTACGTTCCTGCTGAACACAATCTTCGAAGGCGATGAACTGGTTAACTTCATTCCTAATAAGGTGAAGCGCGTGTTTGCAAAGAACAACATCACTGTTTATTACATCAACGCTACAAAGATTGCTCAAGAGATTGGTCTTGGTAACCGTACCAATACTATTCTTCAGTCAGCATTCTTCCGTATCACTGGTGTGATTCCTGTTGAACTTGCTGTTGAACAGATGAAGAAGTTCATCGTGAAATCTTATGGTAAGAAGGGTGAGGATGTTGTGAACATGAACTATGCAGCCGTTGATCGCGGTGGTGAATACAAACAACTTACTGTTGATCCAGCATGGGCTAATCTTGAAGACGAGGCTGCTAAGGCTGATGAGGCTCCCGCATTCGTGAAGGAACTTGTTCGTCCTATTAATGCTCAGGCTGGTGATCTTCTGAAGGTTTCTGACTTCGTAAAGCACGACACAGTTGATGGTTCATGGCAGAATGGCACTGCTGCATTTGAGAAGCGCGGTGTTGAAGCATTCGTTCCCGTTTGGAATAAGGACAACTGTATCCAGTGTAACAAGTGTGCCTTCGTATGTCCTCACGCTGCTATTCGTCCGTTCGTTCTGACTAACGATGAGTTGGCTGGCTTTGAGAATCTCGACACTATAGAGATGAAGGCTCCTGCTGCTATGAAGGGTATGCACTTCCGCATTGAGGCTTCTGTTCTCGACTGTCTTGGCTGCGGTAACTGTGCCGATGTATGTCCGGGCAACCCGAAACTGGGTAAGGCTCTGAAGATGGTTCCGTTCAATCCAGATGCTCCCGATATGGTTCAGGAAGCAAAGAATTGGGACAAACTCGTTAAGGATGTTGCTTCTAAGCAGGATCTCGTTGATGTTAAGTCGAATGTGAAGAACTCTCAGTTCGCACAGCCGCTCTTCGAGTTCTCTGGTGCTTGCTCTGGTTGCGGTGAGACTCCTTATGTGAAACTCGTTTCGCAACTCTTCGGTGATCGTGAAATGATTGCTAACGCTACAGGTTGTTCTTCAATCTATTCCGCTTCTATTCCTTCTACACCTTACACCAAGAACGCCAAGGGTCAAGGTCCTGCTTTCGACAACTCTTTGTTCGAGGACTTCTGTGAATTTGGTATGGGTATGGTGCTTGGTAACAAGAAGATGAAGGAGCGCGTAGTGATGCTTCTCCAGCAGGCAAGCGAGAATGCTCCTGAGGAGTTTAAGGCTGCTGCTGCCGAGTGGATTGAAAAGAAGGAAGATGCTGAGGAGACAAAGCGTCTTGCTGCAATCCTGAAGCCGCTGATTGCTGCTGGTGCAGAGGCTGGTTGCCCATTCTGTGAGGAACTGAAGACTCTCGACCACTATCTCGTGAAGCGCAGCCAGTGGATTATCGGTGGTGATGGTGCTTCATATGATATCGGTTACGGTGGTCTCGACCACGTGATTGCTTCGGGTGAGGATGTGAATCTGCTCGTACTCGACACAGAGGTTTACTCTAATACTGGAGGCCAGTCTTCAAAGGCTACTCCACTTGGCGCTATCGCACAGTTTGCAGCACAGGGTAAACGTATCCGCAAGAAGGACCTCGGTATGATTGCTACTGCTTATGGTTATGTTTACGTAGCACAAGTTGCTATGGGTGCTGACAATGCACAGTGCCTGAAGGCTATCCGTGAGGCTGAAGCATATCCCGGACCTTCACTCGTTATTGCTTACGCTCCGTGTATCAACCATGGTCTAAAGATTAAGGGTGGTATGGGACGTTCACAGGCTGAGGAAGGCCGCGCCGTTGAGTGTGGTTACTGGCACCTGTGGCGTTACAACCCACAACTGGCTGAGCAGGGTAAGAATCCGTTCACACTCGACTCGAAGGCTCCGCAGTGGGAGAAATTCCGCGAATTCCTCCTTGGTGAGGTACGCTATCTGTCAGTACAGAAGGCATATCCTAACGAGGCCGAAGAACTCTTCAGTGAGGCTGAGCGTATGGCTAAACTCCGTTATCAGAGTTACGTTCGCAAGTCGCAGGAAGACTGGAGTCTGCCTGAGTAAATTAGCAACTGAGTAGTTTAATCCAGATTCGTCTGGACTGAACGATCTCAGAAGTTCTATAACAAAAGGTTCAAAGTTCAAGGTCAGTTTTGACTGTATTTGGACTTTGAACTTTTTTCTTTTCTAATAATAGTTTTCGCCTTTCATTAATGATGCAGAATCAGTTTTCGAGAACACAAATGCTTTTTGGCAAACCTGCCATTAACACGCTGCGCGGTTCACGTGTTGCCGTGTTTGGCATTGGAGGCGTTGGTGGTTATGTGGTAGAAGTCCTTGCCCGATCTGGTATAGGTGAACTTGACTTGATAGATAACGATATTGTTTGTGAATCAAATCTTAATCGTCAGATAATCGCTCTCCAATCAACCATCGGCAAATACAAGGTGGATGTGGCTGCAGAACGTATTCATGACATTAATCCTGATTGCATTGTCCATCGCTATCAGATGTTTTATCTCCCCGCAAACGCTGATGTTATTGATTTGCAACAGTTCGATTATGTTGTAGACTGCATTGATACTATCAAAGCGAAACTTGAACTTATTCGACGTTGCAATCGTCTTAATGTTCCTATTATTTCCTGTATGGGAGCAGCCAATAAACTCGACCAAACGGCTTTTCGTGTCGGAGATTTGTCTAAGACACAAATGGATCCTCTTGCAAAAGTCCTGCGAAAAACATTACGAAAAGAAGGTATAACACACTTGAAGGTAGTTTATAGTGAAGAAGAGCCCCTCTACCCTATTGAATCTTCAGGAAATATTTCTGCTGATTCTAATACGAATAATACTAATAGCCGAAGAGAAACACCAGCATCAAATGCGTTTGTTCCAGCTGCAGCAGGACTTGCCGTAGGTGGTGAAGTTGTTAAAGATCTGATATCAAAGGCTCAAACTATGCGTATTTTGCCGGAAGAAGAAGATGGAAATGTATTGGCAGAACAAGCAGAGGCAAAAGCAAGAAAGAAGGAAGAACGATTAATGGAGATTCGTCGTCAGCGAGCAGAAGGTAAAGATCCACTCGAAAAAATTATCATACCAATGCCATAAGATGACTATTCGATAATCTGATAATTACTACAAGCCACTATTATCCCGTCAATTTCAATTATCATTATCACTCAATATTTATTTGGTTGATTATATAATATTTTGTTATTAACAATGTGTAAGGCTTAATTACGTATTATTACGTAGGCGAAATGGCTTGAATCAATATGCATTTAGAAATAGTATCAGAGGAAAAAAAGAACTGATTAGTGAAAAAAAAGCTAAGTCTTTGCTCTTTTCTGAATTTTTTATTACCTTTGTGGGCAGAACAACCTAAAAATTATTAAACTTTATGAGATTAGACGGAAGAAGAGAAAGTTCAAATGTAGAAGATCGCCGCGGTATGTCTACCGCAGCCAAAGCAGGTGTTGGCGGTCTCGGAGGTATCATCATGATTGCTCTATTCACACTCTTAAGTGGCGGAAATTTGGGTGATGTGGTGACAAATGTAGTGCAAAACGGCGGTCTCGGCACTGTTCAGGAAGAACAGGTTGATGGCCAGCGAGAGTTCACTGAAGAGGAACAAGAACTGGCTAAGTTCTCCCGTCAGGTTCTCGCAGCCACTGAGGATGTTTGGGGCGAAGTGTTCCAGAAAATGGGACGTGAATACACTCCTCCAACGCTTGTTTTGTTTACCAATCGTGTCAATTCGGCTTGCGGTACTGCTTCGGCTGCCGTTGGTCCTTTCTATTGCTCAGGCGATCAGAAACTTTACATTGACTTGTCGTTCTTTACAACAATGAAACAGAGTCTTGGTGCTGATGGAGACTTCTCTTATGCTTATGTGATTGCTCACGAAGTTGGACATCATGTTGAGAATCTTCTAGGTATTCTGGGTAAAGTTCATCAGCAGATGAATCAGACTGACAAGGTTACTGCCAACAAACTTAGCGTTCGTCTGGAATTGCTCGCTGACTACTATGCAGGTGTTTGGGCTCATTATGACAACCAGGAATATCAATCATTGGAGGCTGGCGACGTTGAAGAAGCCATCGACTGTGCTGAAAAGATTGGTGACAACTACCTACAGAAGAAGGCTCAGGGATATGTTCAGCCTGAATCATTCACCCATGGAACTTCCGCTCAGCGTATGAAGTGGTTGAAGCGTGGTATTGAAACTGGTAACATGAACGTTACTACATTCAATGTTTCTGAGAGCGAACTCTAAAGATTATTACATCAATAAAAATAAGTAGCCAACTGAATCAAAACAGTTGGCT
>JAILFH010000100.1 GCA_024697645.1 Prevotella sp. | reverse complement strand
TTATATTTTATCGGCTGCCATCGGGAAAGTACTCTTTGAGAGGAAACCCTTAGGCAAGCTATTTGTTAAACCAAAAAGTCTTCAGAATGACTCCGATGATGGTCAGCTGACCTTATGGGAAAATTTCTTTGGACAGTAGTGTTTCAGAGAAAGAAATTGTATGAAGAATGCGGAAGAGGCAAAAACTTAATCTGAAAAAACGCTTTTTTAAGACGTTCATTTAAAAAAACAGGGGGAATTACAATTATTTTCAATTATTATTTGTATATTTGTAGCGAAAATCTAAATTGACTGCCATAAATTACCATTTTGGCAAACAATTACCATCTCTCGCTAAAAAAATACGAATAAATAAATAACTAAAACCATACAAATATGAAACAGAAAATTTTAATGACGCTCCTTCTCATTGCAGCGTCGCTCAATTGTCAACAACTTTTCGCCGCTGACAAAACAATTGATATACAAGGTGTAACGTATAGACTTTCTGTATCGAAGATTTGGAACTCAACTTTTTATAGTGCATACGTCACAGATATATCTGGCTATACAGAGCAGACACTAACCTTCCCAACATATGTCTACGAAAACAGCACAGGATATGAAGTCGAGTTAACGGCTGGTAGTTATCAATCTCCAAAGCAGGGATACCATGAAAACTCTGTTATCAAAAAAATTAATTTTGGCAATATAACTTCCCTTGAGACAATATCGGGATATTATCTTTTCAATTGCCCTAATCTCACCGACATCTATTTCAACAAACTTCCATATTTCTATGCACCAAGTTCGGAAGTTACTATTAACAATGAGTATTTCCGCAATATCGAGAATATCCGGGTTCACCTTAATCCCAATTGTGTCACAGAGGAAGAACTCGCACAATTACAATATACTGCCGTATGGAGCCTATTCAATAGCATCGACACCGACATGAGCGGTTTGGATGAAGAAGAACCTGAACCTGAACCCATCAATGTCAATGTATACCTCTCCGTTGAGGCTGCAGGAATCCCTCAGACTCAATTTCTTCAGCCTGAGGACATCATGGTGCAGTTAGGCTACGCGGCCGAAGAAGACCACATTGAGGTGAACGGCAACAACTCGGGCACCATCGCCTACGACCATGTTACACGCTTGCATATAGAGATGAGTCCGACAGACGACTCCCGCTATGGCTACGCGTGGGAACTGAAACACCTATACGTCAATGGTAAGGACGTGGTTGAAGACGTGGAGGAAGATATGACCATGTACTACGACCTCGATGGCGTCATGACCGACACCTATGTGCGTGCCGTGTTCGAACCACAATGTGTCTTTGTCAGGGTGATGAGCATGGGGCAGGACGTGGTATGGACAAGATATGACGGAGAATCTATGCTTATAGACTGTGCCGAAGGTGACAACTACTATGTGCCCGTAGTCTACGGATCTGATGGCGTCGTTCTCCGTACCGACCTAATTGGCAACAAGACGTGCGACGACTACAACGTCTATTACTGGAAGAACAACGGAATGTACGATGTTGGCCAAAGCACAATGGCCCAGGGCGGTGTAGAGGTGACCAGCGACAACAAGAACTTCCAGTTCATGCTCTTTCCTGAAGTGACCGAGCAAGACCGCATCATCAACGTTGTTGCCAAGCCCGACGACTCTGGCTCAGGCTCAGGCACCTCCACCGACCAATACGACCTCAACGGCGACGGAGCGGTGAACGTGAGCGATATCGACAAACTCATCGAACGCATCAACCAGCAGTAGTCCTCATTCCGACTTTTCACCACGAGACTGAAAACCCATTTCACAAACTCAAAAATTCGGAACTATGAGACTACGATTCCTATCCATCATACTGGCGCTACTCGCCTGGGCGGGTACGCTGCGAGCGGGTGGGCGCACCGACAAGATAACGGTGTCCGACATCAGCGTCAAGCCCGGCACCGAAACCTACCTGAGCATCAGCATTAATGGAACAGATCAGAAGGCAGCAGAAAATCGCAACTATCGTTCTGCTCAGTTCGACATCACCCTCCCCGAAGGCTTCTCTTTCAAGCGTACATCCTATGGCACAATACAGTGGATGAGAGTTGCTTCCGTGATTCCCGTCAGCTTTGCCATCAACATCCATCAAGTCAGCGACCAGACCTACCGCTTCATCATCTGCAACCCTGAGAACGTGCGCTTCTCGTACGCCAGCGGAACAATCCTTTATGTGAGAATCAACGTGCCTAATTCGCTGCCCATGACCACAAACTATCAGGGCGCCATCACCAACCAAGTGCTGGGCATCACGGGCAACAGCAACTACTTGCCTGACGACCAGACCTTCAACATCTCTACGCCTGGCTACTTCAAGGGCGACCGCGACAAGGGTGTCTACGGAGGCGAGTTCAGCACCAACGAGTCCTCAGACTATGGCGACAGCAAATTTTTCACATTGCTGCTCGACCAGAATGAAGCACGAGCCACCGACGGACACGCCTATCGCTCTGTGCAGTACGACTTGCACCTGCCCAAGGGCATGACCATACAACAGACTACCAGTGGTAAGTATCATCTGACCAATTTCAGCAACTACACCTCAGGCTTCACCACGTCGGTCACCTACCACGATGAGGACCCCGACGATCCGTTCTATCGCATCATCACGTACAACACTGGTGGCACCAACTTCCCCTACAGAACGACTACTGAAGAGGGTTACTTCACGCCACTCTACTTGATTTACTACGAACTTGACGAGACCTTTGTCACAGGCGACTATAACATCATTGTCGACAATCAGGTGCTCAGCATCGATGCCGACCACGCAGTCACGGCCTCGGCCATGAGTTTCACCTTCCATCACAACCAGACTCGGCTGTTCGACGAGAATCAATTCCTCAGTAATGCAAGTGCCACATATCCCGTCAACGCTCAACTCACTGCCACGATGCAGGCAGGCCACTGGCGCACGTTCAGCGTGCCCTTCAGCCTGACGGGCGACCAACTGCGCGAGGCATTTGGCGAGGAAGTGCAGGTAGCACAACGGCCATCGTCGCCCACTACTGAAGGCTCCACCTCGCAGATTATTATCAACTATGAGACTATCGACATCGAACAGGGCATCACAGCCGCCAAGCCTTATCTCATCTGTCCGTCGAAGGATGTCAGCCAGGCACAGTTCTCGAGCGTTATCGTTACAACATCAAGTAACAAAGGTTCTTCAGTATTAGTAAGTGCAGTACCTGGCATCCCAACCTATATGCGAGGCATCTACAAGCCTATAGCAGCAGATTACAGTAGCGTGACAGGAAGCGATAATTACACCAATGCTATTGTTGTCAGCGATGACCTAATCATTGGCACTGCAGGCGCCACTTCGCTTCCTGGTTTCAATTGCGTTTTCTTTGGTCCAGGCACGCAGAATCTACTGAGCAACGTACAGAATGCCGCAGACATTGAGCCCACAGGCGACATTGTGATGAAGTTTGAGAATGGCGACACGCGCACCGTAGAAGGCGCTATCGTTGAGGAGAACGACATCCGCTACGTTGCCGTTGGCCGCGCTCGCTACGAGGTGCTCGACGAGGCCTATCCCTATGCCGACATCAATCAGGATAAGTCCATCACCATCGCTGATGTCACAGCCCTGGTGAACATCATCTTGGGCAAGACCTCACTTGAAGGCGACATCACTCCTGCCGACATCAATGACGACAGTTCCGTCACCATTGCCGACGTCACCGCCCTGGTGAACATCATTCTCGGCAAGTCGCCCGCGCCCAGCAAAGTCTACACTGTCCGCAACGCATCGCCCGTTGTCATCAAGATTGATGGTCACGACGTATTCACGTGGGGCGGCAAGGACTTCTGATGGTGAAACCAAAAACTGCATGCAACAGGCTAAAGGCCACAAGGCATTTGCAAGTTATGCAGTTGACATAAGATAGATTCTACATAAGAGGATGTGTATTGTTGAGATGCACATCCTCTTTCCTCTGAGTCCCTACACTATCTACATCACTCTTGCTCTTGGCCCAAGAGTACATCTAAGATGTAAGGGAAAAATTTCCCTCACATCCATTTGTTGAATTTTTCAAAACATCTGAAAAAGTAACTTCAAAAACCGAAATCAAATTTCTAAAATTTTTTTACTTCCGAGTGTAATAATCTGACGGAAATCGAGTCTTTATAATAAAATCAGTTCCGAATGGAAGATAGAATCATAGTTGACAGCATCCTGAAAGACGGACGAAAGAACCTGTTCAGCCTCATCGTGAAGAGTTATGGGGGAATGGTTTTCTCGCGAGCACTCGGCATTACGAAGAATGCGGAGTTGGCGAAGGATGTGGCGCAGCAGACATTCATCCGTGCGTTCACTCGGCTCGACAGTTGGAACGGCAAGGAACTCGGCCCGTGGCTGACTACGATTGCCTCCCATCAGGCACTGAACCTGCTGGAGAAGGAGAAACGAAAGTCGACGGTGAGTCTGGAGGCTGCTCCCCTACCCGACGAGGAATACTCCGAGGAACGCGAACGGCGACTGCAGCGCATGGAACACGCCATCAGCCGACTATCGGAGCAGGACCAGCAGATCATACGACTGCACTACTACCAGAAGGTGAAGACCGACGAAATAGCCCGACAGTTGAATCTCTCACAGGCCAATATCCTGGTCAGACTGCATCGAATACGCGAACGACTTAAAAAACAATTGCAAGATGAAGACGAATAACGAACTGAATGTCAATCCGAACTGGATTTCAGATGAGGAAATGGACAGCCTCATCGCTACCTCACTGGAGCGACAGGACATTCTCGAGGAGATCAACCGCGAGGTGATGGGAGAAGTGAGTCGCACGGCTCGCAGGGAAACATTGAGCCGCTGGACCCGAGTGGCAGCGTTTGCCTTCGGTCTGCCTTTTGTGTTGCTGTGCTTCGTCGCGGGTATCTACTACATCTATAAAAACGTAGAGATGCAGCCCTATATGTGGATTGCCTTTGGGCTTTCCTCCATCGCTATGCTCTTCTTCGTCGGCAAGGAAATAAAAGATTTTTCCATCAGCAGGGTGTAATAATTTTACAGACGGGCGGTCTTATTAGTGACTGGTCAAAAAGAAATGAAGTTAAACAATTAAAAAATAAAGAATTATGTGGAATCCAATTAATTTTGAAGGTCTCTTTGCCATCATTCTCTCACTTACTATTCCCATCGTGGCCATCATCTGCGGAGCAATCGTCAGCATGCGCAAGAAGAACCGCGAGACTGAGTTGCGCAAGGCAATCATCGAGAACAACGTGACTAACCCCGAGAGCATCAAACTGCTCATCGAGGAACAGGAAAAGAAGCAAAGCAACAAGTTCGTCATGCTCCGCTGGGGCTGCATTCTGCTGGGCGGTGGAATCGGTGCTGCCATTCCTGCTTGGTTCGGCATCAATCCCCCAAACCTCTATTTCTGGCTCCCCGTCGTAGCAGGTATGGGTTGCGGCATGCTCATCGCCTTCCTGATTGAGTACAAACTGGGGAAGAAAATGGAGCCCCCTACCTCTGAGCCCCAGAACTAATTCAGTTCACCTCAACCCCAAAAACTACCCAGCCAGCAAGACAACACCTGAAGTCGTCGAACTGGCTGGGTAGATTATTTTAAGTATTATCAACTACTAATCTTTTCCAAGAATGACATTGACAAGCTTCGTCACGTCGGCAATTGATATTGAGCCGTCGCGGTTCACGTCATAGCGATTGTAGTCCATCTGGATGACCCATGTGGTGTTAGAGATGTCTGCGGCATCTACGGTGAAGACGTTATACCCGCCTACGGCAGTTGCCTCGCTGGTGACGTCTACGCCATTGCTCTATCTTTTTTGCCATATTCTATCAAAAGTGCTCGATTTGTTATTTTTTTGAGGGCGTCAGATGGTATTCTGATTTTTTTTCGTATTTTTGCAGAAAATACTGAATTAGATGGAAGCATTGATTTTCGACTTGACGCTGATACTCGTCGTTGCTGGTGCGGTAACGCTGTTGTTCAAGAAACTCAAGCAGCCGCTTGTGCTCGGCTACATCGTGGCAGGTTTCCTCGTGTCGCCCCACATGCCCTATCTGGCATCGGTGGTCGACAAGGAGAACATTCAGACCTGGGCCGATATCGGCGTGCTGTTCCTACTGTTCGCACTCGGACTGGACTTCTCGTTCAAGAAGATTCTGAAGATGGGAATGGCGCCCTTCATCGCCGCCGTCAGCATTGTGTTCTCGATGATGACGCTCGGCATTCTGGTGGGAAAATCGTTCGGATGGTCGCAGATGAACTGTGTCTTCCTCGGCGGTATGCTTGCGATGTCGTCGACGACTATCATCTATAAGGCCTTCGACGATATGGGATTGCGGCAGCAGCGATTTGCTTCGCTGGTGATGAGTGTGCTCATTCTGGAGGACATTCTCGCGATTGTGATGATGGTGATGTTGTCGACGATTGCGAGTGGCAACAACCCCAATGGCGGCGAGATGCTGATGAGTATTCTGAGGCTGGGCGTGATTCTGATTCTGTGGTTCATTGTGGGTATTTTCGTTATCCCGTTGCTGCTCCGGAAGACGCGCCACCTGATGACCGATGAGACGCTCGTGATTCTCTCACTGGGCCTTTGTTTCCTCATGGCCGTCATCGCCACAAAGGCTGGATTCAGTTCCGCCTTCGGTGCCTTCGTGATGGGTAGCATTCTCGCAGAGACGATTGAAGCCGACAAGATTATCCGCCTCGTTGAACCCGTGAAGAACCTCTTCGGCGCTGTGTTCTTCGTGTCAGTGGGTATGCTCGTTGACCCCGAGATTCTTGTGTCGCAATGGCTCCCTATCGTCGCTCTCACACTGACGATTCTGTTGGGACAGGCCATTCTGGGTTCCACGAGTTACATGCTCAGCGGACAGCCTCTGAAGACTGCTATGCGCTGCGGTTTCTCGATGGCGCAGATTGGTGAGTTTGCCTTCATCATTGCCTCTCTCGGCCTTTCGCTGGGAGTAATCAGCGACTTCCTCTATCCAGTGGTCGTTGCCGTATCGGTCATCACGACCTTCCTCACTCCCTATATGATTCGTGCGGCAGAACCTTGCTACAACATCATCGAGAAGAAACTGCCCAAGCGCTGGCTGCGACGTCTGAATCATCTCGGTGAGGCTCATCAGGCCACACAGACGGAACGGAGTAACTGGAACCGACTTCTCTCACAGATGGCGGTGAACACACTCATCTATATGATTCTCTCAGGTGCAACAATCGCCCTGATGTTCACGTTTGTGCTGCCCTTCATGCGGCGACTGCTACCAGGATGGGAACTCCATTGGTACGCAAACGCCATTACAGGTTTGCTCACCGTTTTGTTCATCTCACCATTCCTGCGGGCGATGGTCGTGAAGAAAAACCACTCCGACGAATTCCGCGCGCTCTGGATGGAGAGCCGTCTGAACAGACTGCCGCTCATTTTCACCGTGCTGGTGAGAGTGGCGATTGCTGCCGCGTTCATTTTCTATATCGTCAACTATCTGTCGCGTTTCAAGAATGCCATCATCATTGCTATTGCCCTTGCGGCCATTATCCTCATGGTGATGTCGCGCTCACTGAAACGGCGCAGCATTCGAATTGAACGACAGTTCCTTCAGAATCTCCATTCGCGTGATATTGAGGCTCAGGTGAGCGGACACAAGAAGCCGCTTTTCGAAGGTCGTCTGCTCGATCGTGATATTCACATTGCCGATTTTGAAGTACCCGAAGACTCCACGTGGGCGGGTCGTTCACTGGCTCAGTTGGCTGTAGGTCGGCGATTCGGTGTTCACGTAAGTAGCATTCTTCGTGGCATTCAGCGACTGAACATTCCCACAGGCGACACTGTCATCTTCCCCGGCGACCGCATTCAGGCCATCGGTAACGACGACCAGTTAAGCGAACTCGGTAATGCTCTTCGCACTGAACTCGTGCCCGAAGACACCGAGATTGAGAAGCGAGAGATGCATCTGCGCAAGATAGTCCTCGAGGCCGACAGCCCATTCATTGGTCGCTCCCTCAGAAACAGCCGTCTGCGTGAGGACTATGGCTGCATGTTGGTGGGTGTTGAACAGGGGCAGCAGGACATCACTATCATTGATGCCGACCGCCTCTTTGAACGTGGCGACATCATCTGGGTTGTAGGTGAGGAAGAACATCTCCGCGAACTTTCAAAAGTAACAGAGTAATTATCAAAGTAACAAAGTAACAAAGTAACTATCAAAGTAACAAAGTAACAAGGTAACAAAGTAACGATTTAGAGAAATAAGAACAACAACATTCAATACTTACAGTTAAAAATGGAGTCCTACAGCAATTGTAAGACTCCATTATTAGTTCCGATTTAAAATATTCACGTTAAAAAGGCTATTTACTCCCCTCCATTCAGGGAGGGGAAGGGGGTGGGTCCCCTTTCAGAGGGGAAGTAAGTGGGTCGCCTTTCAGAGGGGAAGGGGGAGGGTCTCTTCTTACTCATTATAACTCGCCGTCAACTCACAGATGTGAACAATGACATCGACGACCTTCTGCATCACCTGAATAGAGACAAACTCGTAGGGACCGTGGAAGTTCACACCACCAGCGAAGATGTTCGGGCAAGGCAGACCCTTGAACGAGAGTTGAGCGCCATCTGTGCCGCCTCGGATGGGCTTCACCTTCGGAGCGACCTCGCTTGCCTGCATAGCGTGCAGGACGATATCGATAACGTGCATCTGCGGGTCGATTTTCTCCTTCATGTTGTAGTATTGGTCGCGAACGTCAGCAGTCACAGCGTCCTCACCATATTTCTCCTGCATCTGAGCCACACACTTCTTGATGAAGGCCTTACGGTCCTCAAAGCGCTCTCGATCGTGATCGCGAATGATGTAAGACAGCGTTGCCTGCTCAATACCGCTCTGAATACCCAGCAGATGATAGAAGCCTTCGTAGCCTTCAGTCTCTTCAGGCGTCTCCTCTGCAGGCAGCATCGAGGCAAACTCAACAGCCAGTCGGTTGGCATTCACCATTTTACCCTTTGCATAGCCTGGGTGAACGCTAATGCCCTTACAGTGAATCTTGGCTGAAGCCGCATTGAAGTTCTCAAACTCCAGTTCGCCCAAATCACCACCATCGATGGTGTAACCCCACTCGCAACCAAATTTCTCAACATCGAAGTGGTGAGCGCCCATACCGATCTCCTCATCGGGATTGAAGGCAACGCGAATCTTTCCGTGCTCAATCTCTTTATGGTCGCGCAGGAAGCACATTGCCTGCACAATTTCAGCAATACCTGCCTTATCGTCAGCACCCAGAAGCGTAGTACCATCAGTGACGATGAGGTCTTCGCCTACGTGCTGCAACAGTTCGGGGAACTTCTTCGGTGAGGAAAGAATGCCCTCAGAAAGCACGATGTCGCCCCCATCGTAGTTCTCAACGATGCGAGCCTTGATATTGGCACCTGAGCAATCGGGGCTGGTGTCATAGTGTGAAATGAATCCAATCGTTGGAGCCTTCTTCTTCGTGTTGGCGGGCAGTGTGGCATAGATGTAACCTTGCTCGTCCATTTCAACATCGTCGAAATTTTCTGCCTCAAGTTCTTTCTTCAGATACTCGGCAAAAATGAGTTGTTTCGATGTACTTGGCACAGTTGTGCTCTCCTCGCTCGACTGAGTGTCGAAGCGGGTGTAGTTAAGGAATCTTTCAGTTAGTGTCATGTTATTTTTATGATTTTACAGATATTATTTGAGTTTCGGGTTTCAAGTTCCGAGTTTCTAAGTTTCAATTTTTCGTTACTTTGTTACCTTGTTACTTTGTTACTTTGAAAATGCCTCGTTACTTTGCTATTGCCTTAGCCCACAATCCATTTGCCAACTTTGGGAATGCGCTGAACAACTACGCAGAAAACGGCTGAAACAACGAAAGTCAGAAAAGCAGCCAGCAAAATCTCAACGGGTGTGGTCCAGATTCCAATCTGACCTTCGGCACCAATACCGAGCGTCTGCCGCAGCCAACCCGAAAAGAAGGAAAGGACCAACAGGTGACAGAGATACATGCCGTAACTCGCTTTTGAAACGGGAAGCAACAACTTCTGATAGAAACCTCCTTTATCATCTTGGCTACTATTCAATATTTTCTTAAACAACAGTATCCAGCCTATAGTCATAAGAAATACACCCGTGGTATCGTTAATCCAAGTGGTCTCCCAAGCGGCTGCCAAACCCGTAGGTCCTTCGATGGGGAAATGGCCTGCAGCATCAGCTAACACGCGACTGAGGAATCCCCAGAAGCAGATGATGAATCCCAGAATCCATGAAGGAAGAGCCAATGCCAGCGTCTTGCCCCATGACAGGCGCCCCGTGAATCGACGAAGATAAAGACCCAGCAACAAGTAACCGATGAAACCACTGAAATAATAGAATAGTCCATAAGTATTCCAACTGGCTTCACCCCATAAAGGATAGAGCGCCCTGTTGGGTATTCCGGATGGTCCATAGATAACGGGAACATCACCGGCAGACGCCCAAGCCCTGATGAACGGAATCAACGTAGTGGCAAAGCAGAAAAGCAGATAGAACTGAAGTTCCTTCTTGCTGACGCGCTCGGCCCAAGGCGATAGTAGGGGCATAAGCAAATAGATGCCCAACAACATATAGACAAACCACAGATGGCCTGCGGCATAATTGAAGTTAAGCAAAAGATCCTTGAAGTTCTGGACGGGTTCTCCCCAAACCAATGCGTAGATAATACTCCAAAGCGCAAAGGGAATCAATATTCGGACAGCCCTTCGGCGCAGGAATTCACCCGTGCTATAGTGCAAGGGAAATTGCAGATAACTTGACGCTACAACAAACAAGGGAACACAGGCACGCACAAATGTATCGAAGAACGATGCCCAATAGGCATCGGACTCCGTCAAAATGAGCGAACCTTCACCACCAAGGTAAAATGGTTCAGTACAGTGAACGACCATTACCATGAAGCAAGCCGTCACCCTCATCCAGTCAATCCATTTCTCTCTTTCCAAATTTTGATGCAATATTTTTGATGGCAAAGTTAATAAAAAAATAATAAAATCTTTTGTTTCCTGCTAACTTTTTGCTAATTTTGTAGCGAATATTATTAACTGACACATAATTCATTAAAATCATGAACAATTCCATTATCACATTCCCTGTTCCGGCCAATGAGCCGGTGAAAGCCTATCTGGCAGGCTCGCCAGAACGTGTTGCACTCGAAAAGGAACTCGAACGCCAGTCGAAACTGGTAGTTGACATTCCTATTATAATAGGTGGAAAGGAAATCCGCACGGGTGACGTGGGTAAAGTGACTTGTCCCCACGACCACAACCACGTGATTGCAACCTATCATAAAGTAGGTCGTAAGGAAGTGGAGATGGCTGTGGAAGCCGCTATGGAAGCGTGGAAAGAATGGAGCCGCACACCTTGGACAACCCGTGCCGCTATCGTGATGAAGATGGCTGAACTGCTCGCAACAAAATATCGCCCCATCATGAATGCAGCCTGTATGCTCGGACAGAGCAAGAACATTTTCCAGGCTGAAATCGACTCTGCCTGCGAGACCATCGACTTCTTCCGCTATAATGTGCACTATGCTTCGAAAATCTATGCTATGCAACCGAAGGACGGTTCTATGCAACTGAACCAGACCGAGTATCGTCCGCTGGAAGGTTTCGTTCTCGCCGTAACTCCGTTCAACTTCACGTCGATTGCCTCTAACCTCTGCATGACTCCCGTGCTGATGGGTAATGTGGCACTGTGGAAGCCCTCTACGACCGCTCTGCTCTCTAACTACTACCTGATGCAACTCTACAAGGAAGCAGGTCTGCCCGATGGCGTTGTGAACTTCCTACCTGGTAGCGGTGCGCTGATTGGTGAGGTTGCTACAGAGTCGAAGCACTTCGCAGGTATTCACTTCACAGGTAGCACAGCAACCTTCAAGAGCCTCTGGCAGCAGGCTTGCAAGAATCTTGACCGCTACGTGAGTTATCCGCGCCTCGTGGGTGAGACAGGCGGTAAGGACTTCATCTTCGTTCATCCTTCTGCTGACAAGAAGGCTGTGGCTACGGCTGCTTTCTGCGGTGCTTTCGAGTTCCAAGGACAGAAGTGTTCGGCTGCCTCACGTATGTATATCCCGAAGTCGCTTTGGCCTGATGTGCTCGAAGACATCAAGCGCATGGCTGCTGAGGTGAAGATGGGCGACGTCTGTGATCCAGCCAACTACATCAATGCTGTCATCGACGAGGCTTCGTTCGACAAGTGCAAGTCATATATCGACTACGCCGCCGCTGCCGAAGATGCCAAGATTGTGGTAGGCGGCAAGTGCGACAAGTCAAAGGGATGGTTTGTGGAGCCAACCGTCATTGAGACTTCGAATCCTCACTTCAAGTCAATGGAAGAGGAAATTTTCGGCCCGATTATCACCGTTTATCCTTACGACGACGACAAAGTGGACGAGACTGTAAAACTCTGCGACGAAACCTCTCCTTATGGCCTTACAGGTGCTGTATTCGGACGCGACCGTATGGCTGTTGAGAAGATTACAAACGGTCTCTGCTATGCTGCCGGTAACTTCTATATCAACGACAAGCCGACAGGTGCCGTTGTGGGTATGCAGCCCTTCGGCGGTGCTCGTGCCAGCGGTACAAACGATAAGGCCGGTGGTGAGTTCAACCTCATCCGCTGGATTATTCCGCGTGTCATCAAGGAGACGCTGGTTTCACCAACTGATTACAGATATACTTATCTGAAGTAAAAGAAATAATCTCAGTGGGAAGTTAGGGAAGTGAACGCTTGCCTCAACTTCCCACTTTTTTATCATATAAAAAGACAAAACACCATATGCAAAAACTATTGATTTTCATGTTTGCGGCAATGGCTACTGTTGCCTGCAATAGTCAGAAGGCAGAAACTGAGGTTCAGGAAGAAGAACTCGTAGTGCCCGAATGCGTTGTTACAGCCGTTCCCGATTCTCTGGGCTACGACAAGTTCTATACGAAATATGTTGATGTGAACGGACTGCCGCTGGTTTCATCGTGGCGCGTCCCCGATTCTGCATTCGTTGCTGCTCATCGCACACTTTATGCGATGACGTCGATGCTGCGCCCTGAGATTCTTGAAACAATGAAGAAGTCGAATGCCCGCGTCGCAATCATGGCTCGATATGAGGGCACAACCGACCTGCCTGAACATCACTATCTCGTTAATGACACTGCACTGAACTGGGACCTTCGTGCCCGCGGACTTGGCGGAACTGTCGACGAACCTCTGACCTCGTGCGCTGAGGAAAACGTTCTGGCTTATCAGATTGACAAATACCACGCAGAGGACATTCTGATTCATGAGTTTGCCCACGCTATTCACTGCATCGGTATCATTCAGGTCGACACAGCCTTCAACACTCGTCTGCAGGCTCTCTATGAAAAGGCTAAGGCAAGTGGCATTCTCGACAATACCTATCGCATCACCGACAAAGAGGAATATTTTGCCGAAGCCGTTCAGGACTGGTTCAATGTGAATGCAGAAGTTCCCCGTACAGACGGCAAGCACAACTGGTGTAACACTCGCGAGGAACTTGAGGTATTTGACCCTGATCTCTACCAACTGCTCTCGGAATACTTCCCAAAAACTAACTTGCAAATCAGCAAGCACAAGAAAGTGAACAATATTTCAAAATACTAGTAGTACTAGGGAAACTAGGATACAAGGTAATCTAGCAAACTAGATAAACTATAATTCTAGGAACGCCCCTACTCCATCTAGCAAATTACTAAGAACCAACCCCATGCAAATAAAAAAAGAATCTTACCAACGCCGCCGAGCCTTATTGAAAAAACAAGTGGGCAGCGGACTCCTGCTCTTCCTGGGTAACCACGAAGTGGGAATGAACTATGCCGACAATACTTACCGATTCCGTCAGGACTCATCGTTCCTTTATTTCTTTGGTCTTGACTATGCTTCACTGGCAGCCATCATCGACATCGATGAAGACCGCGAGATTGTTTTCGGCAACGAACTGACCATCGACGATATTGTCTGGACTGGTACCGTTCCGACGCTCCACGAGCGTGCTGCCATTGGAGGTATCAGCGACACACGCCCAATGAGCGAACTGAAGGTCTATCTCGATCAGGCTCGTCGTCGCGGTCAGCATATCCACTTCCTCCCACCCTATCGTGGCGACCATCAGATCTGGTTGTGGGAACTGCTTGGACTAAATCCGAAAGAACAAGACATACAGGTGTCGCAGAAAATGGTGAAGGCCATCGTCGCTCAGCGCATCTATAAAGACGAGGAGGAAATCGCCATTATCGACGAAGCCGTTGACATGTCGACCCGAATGCATCTTGCTGCCTACAAAGCCGTTCGACCAGGAATTCATGAGGCAGAAGTTGCCGCTATCGTCGAACAAACTTGTTGCCGCGAAGGTTTTACGCTTTCGTTCCCAACGATAGCCACCGTGAAGGGACAGGTGCTTCACAATCATGGTTTTATCCATACCCTGAAAGATGGTGAAATTTTCCTGCTTGATGCTGGAGCAGAGGGTCCAATGCACTATGCTGGCGACCTGTCGTCATCAATGCCCGTTGGTGACCGCTTCAGCGAGCGTCAGGAGACGATCTATAACATCCATCTTGAGAGTTTCCAGGCAGCAGTCAATATGCTGAAACCGGGTGTACCTTTCCGCGAGGCACACATTGCTGCCGCCACGAAGATTTGTGAGGGAATGAAGAGTCTGGGATTGATGAAGGGCGATGCTGAAGAGGCTGCCCGCATCGGAGCCTATGCGCTATTCTTCCCCTGTGGATTGGGCCACATGATGGGGCTCGACGTCCATAATATGGAGAATCTAGGTGAGGAATATGTCGGTTATAATGAAGGTGAGGCAAAATCAACTCAGTTCGGTTTCAAATCACTGCGTCTGGCACGTCCGCTCGAACCCGGTTTCGTCTTCACGGTTGAGCCCGGCATCTATTTCATTCCTGAACTTATAGACAAATGGCAAGCAGAACAACAGTTCACTGATTTCATTTGCTACGATAAACTTGGTCCCTGGCGCGACTTCACAGGTCTGCGCAATGAACTCGATTATGTCATTACCGCTGATGGCTTCCGCCAGTTGGGAAGTATTCCCAAACCAATGACGCTCGAGGAGGTCTATGCCGCCAAGGGATAGAACAAGGAGTCTCAAGAAAATAAATGTGATTCGTAGGTATTAGGCGACATGCTTTCTACCTACGAATTTTGTTTTCCACCAGAACGAAAATCGCCATTTCAAAACTTTTTTCAGAAAAAGTATGGCGTTCTGCAAAAAAAGAAGTAATTTTGCACGGAAATTGAAAGTCTGCTACGCAGCATTAAAATTTATCAACTCCGGAACATCAATCCCAATCACAAAATTCACTAATGAACTTCCAGATTAAACACCCCGAGAACCTGGGCGGCATGAACGACCGCATTCGTCGCTTGCGCCAACAGAATTTCGACACGCCCACAACGCTCAGCATTGAACGCGCGCTCATCGAAACCGAGTTCTACAAGAAATATTACGGCACAATGCCAATCGCCGTGCTCCGTGCCCGCAATTTCTATGAGATTTGCAAGCGCAAGACACTTTATATTGGCGACGACGAACTCATCGTTGGCGAACGTGGACCTGTGCCCAAGGCTGTTCCGACATTTCCCGAACTGACTTGTCACTCGGTTGAAGACCTGCATACACTGGACACTCGTGAATTGCAGTCGTACCACATCTCGCAGGAAGACATTGACACCTACGAGCGTGAGGTGATTCCCTATTGGGAAGGCAAGACCCAGCGCGAGCGCATCTTCAACCACGTGTCGAAGGAATGGGAAGAGGCCTATCATGCTGGTGTGTTCACGGAGTTTATGGAACAACGCGCTGCAGGACATACGGCTATGGATGGGAAGATGTATCACGAAGGTCTGCTCGATGTGAAACGCCGCATCGAGGAACGCATCAAGTCGCTCGACTACATCTACGATCCTGAGGCCACCGACAAGCAACAGGAACTGGAGGCTATGGCCATCTCATGCGACGCTGCCATTCTCTTTGCCGAGCGCCATGCTGAACTCGCAGAACAAATGGCTGCTAAGGAACAAAATCCGCAGCGCAAGAAGGAATTGGAGAAAATTGCTGACGTCTGCCACTGGGTTCCCGCGCACGCACCACGCGACCTTTGGGAAGCCATTCAGATGTATTGGTTCGTTCATCTGGGTACGGTTACTGAACTCAATGGTTGGGACTCGATGAATCCTGGACACATCGACCAGCATCTGTTCCCATTCTATGAGAAGGGTGTTGCTGATGGCAGTCTGACCCGCGACGAAGCCAAGGAACTCATCTCTTGCCTCTGGATTAAGTTCAACAACCAGCCTGCTCCTCCGAAGGTGGGCGTAACGGCTCTGGAAAGCGGCACCTACAACGATTTCACGAACATCAATATCGGTGGCGTAGACCGCGAGGGGCGTAGTGCCGCCAATGAGATATCGTTTATGATTTTGGAGATTCAGGAGGAACTGCATGAACTGCAGCCTGGTCTCTCTATCCATATCGCAGAGAACACGCCCGACGACTTCCTGCTTGCAGGCATTAAGGTGATTCGTCAGGGTCACGGCTACCCCTCGATCTTCAATCCTGATACCTATATCAAGGAACTCATGCGTGACGGAAAAACGCTTGAGGACGCTCGTGAAGGTGGCTGTTCAGGTTGCATCGAAGTAGGAGCGTTCGGCAAGGAGGCCTATCTGCTGACAGGTTATCTGAACACACCGAAGATTCTGGAGATTGCACTCAACAATGGCATTGATCCCGAAACGGGTAAGAAACTCGGTATCGAGACTGGTGATCCTCGTGAGTTCACGACTTTCGAACAACTCTATGAGGCTTGGCATAAGCAGATGGTCTATTTCGTCAATCTGAAACTCTCGGTCAACAACTACATTGAGCGTATGTTCTCGCTCTATGCACCAGCTACTTTCCTCAGCCTCTACATCGACGATTGCATTGAAAAAGGTCGCGACTATTACAGTGGCGGCGCTCGCTACAACACCACTTATATACAGTGTACGGGTCTAGGCACCATCACCGACTGCTTCACGACACTAAAGAAGCATGTCTTCGAGGAGCATCGCTACACGATGGACGAAATTCTTGATGCATGTGCAAAGAACTGGGAAGGTGGCGAAGTGATGCGCCAGTACATTCGCAACCATACACCATTCTTCGGTAATGATGAGGAATACGCTGACACGATTGCCGTAAGAGTCTATGAGGACCTTGTGAAGGCTATAGATGGTCGTCCGAACACACGTGGCGGTCACACTCGATTGAATATGCTGTCTACAACATGCCACAACTATTTCGGTTCTGTTTGTGGTGCTACACCAAACGGACGTATGGCCCATTTTGCTATTAGTGATGGAACATCACCTGCTCACGGTAGCGACTCCCATGGTCCAACGGCTGTCATAAAGTCACTTGGCAAACTCGACCAGACAAAATCTGGCGGAACTCTGTTGAATGTTCGCTTCGTTCCTAATTTGTTGCGCCGCGATGAAGATCTTAGAAAACTTTCATCGCTCATTCGCACCTATTTCAAGTTCGGCGGCCATCACATCCAGTTCAACATCGTTGATACCGAAACACTGCTCGATGCTCAGAAACATCCGGAAAACTATCGCGACTTGCTTGTACGTGTTGCTGGTTATTCCGACTATTTCAACGACATGACCGAACAACTTCAGAACGAAATCATTGCACGTACTGAGAACGACGACATGTAATGTCCGTCCTCATTTCATATTCCTACGGCGAGAAAGGTGTTCATACATCTTTTTCGCCGTTTTCTTTTGTGTTCTCAGAATAAGTTCGTAAATTTGCGGAGTGAAGTTGAGTGTATTCGATATTAAACGCTATGCGATAAACGACGGGCCAGGCATCCGAACGACGATTTTCTTCAAGGGATGTCCGCTGCGTTGCGTGTGGTGCCACAACCCCGAGTCGTGGGAACTCAAACCCGAAGCACTTTTTAAACAAAAGAAATGCATCGGTTGCAACACGTGCGGACTCTATCCCGACCAGTTGCCACCCTCTCATCTTTCGTTCAACGAATACCAGGAGTCTGTCAATAATTGTCCGACAAAGGCCCTCGAAATGTGTGGACGCGAATGGACGCTGGAGGAACTTTTGTCAGAAATTGAGAAGGAACGCGACGTGATGGAAGACAGCGGTGGAGGTGTAACCCTTTGTGGTGGAGAACCACTCATGCAGTCTCAGGCTGCATTGGCTTTGTTAAAGGAACTGGGAGTTCGTAAACTTCATCGCACAGTCGACACCTCGCTCTATGCTTCTACCGAAACGGTGAAGGCCATTGCTGCCGAGACTGATCTTTTCCTCATCGATTTGAAGCACATGAATTCTGCTCGCCATCAGGAACTGACAAATGTTCCCAATGAACAAATCCTTGAGAACGCTCGAATGCTAGTAGAGATGAATGCCAACATCTGGTTCCGAGTACCTCTGATTGAAGGAGTGAATGCCGATGAAGAGAATATTGAGGCTACCGCCCAATTCATCGAAAGTCTCTATGCTCACAAAACCAATGGCATTGGGCAGAAGCCAAAGGTGCATCTACTCCCCTATCACGACGTTGGTAAGGACAAACACCGCCGTCGCGGAAGCATCTACAATCCTGAAGGCCTTTCGATGACGACACCGACCGAAGCAAAACTTGACGATTGCAAAAAGATATTCCAGAACCGCAATATTGAATGCATCGTGGGCGGATAAAAGAACTACAAACCTACTGTTATGCGAAAAATCACAATCTCTCTACTGTTAGCATTCTCAACGTTGGGAATGTGGGCTCAGTCGTGGCCCGAAGCGAAACCCGAAGCACGCGCAGGCTTGCGCTGGTGGTGGTTAGGCTCTGCCGTCGATGAAGAAAATCTGCGATGGAACATGCAGGAATATAGTCGCGTAGGTGCAGGAGCTCTTGAAATCACACCGATTTATGGTGTTCAGGACAACGATGCCAACAACATCCCATTCCTCTCCGATCGTTATATGGAGATTCTGCGATTCGTAATGGAAGAAGGTCGCCGCGACAGCATTGAGATTGATATGGCTACTGGTACGGGCTGGCCTTTCGGCGGACCTTGGGTTCCACTCGAGGAATCTGCCTGTCGGTCGGTATTCGTGCAGAAATCGTTCACGGGCGACAAGGTTGAGAATCTCGACCTGCTTCCTGATGAGAGAAGTCGCAAAAACGCCGTGTTGCACAAGGTGATGCTCTACGGCAGTTCGTCGGATGCCTCGCAGAAAAGATGCGCCATCGATGTCACGAACCAAGTGAAAGACGGACTTCTCACTTGGAATGCCTCAAAAGCAAACCTCGTTTCTTTAGGTGGAAAAGACGCCGAGAAGCAAGTTGTTGCACTCTATATAAAATACGGCATCATGCGAGTGAAGCGAGCTGCGCCCGGTGGCGAAGGACTGGTGGTCGACCACTTCAATCATCAAGCTGTGGCTAACTATTTGAAGCATATCAGCGACGCGTTCGAGCGAACTGGTACGCCCTACCCTCACACGTTCTTCAACGATTCCTACGAGGTGGCCGATGGTGACTGGACACCAAGTCTGCTCGAAGAATTTCAGGAGCGTCGCGGCTATCAGCTGGAAGAATTCCTGCCCGAACTCATCGCACCGAACAACCCAGCGCTGAACAAAGAGCAGTGCGTTAAGGTCATCTCCGACTATCGCGAGACGCTTGCCGACCTGCTGCTGGAGAGTTTCACGAATCAGTGGACAGCCTGGGCTCACAGTCACGGAGCCATCACTCGCAATCAGGCGCACGGTTCGCCCGCCAACCTCATCGATTGCTATTCGGCCGTCGATATTCCCGAAATTGAGGGCTTCGGCCTTTCCGACTTCGGCATTCGCGGTCTTCGTCGCGACCCAGGAATGACCCGCAAGAACGATTCCGACCTCTCGATGCTGAAATACGCTTCGTCGGCAGCTCACATCACAGGGAAGCCTTTCACGTCGAGCGAGACTTTCACTTGGCTCACCGAGCATTTCCGCACATCGCTCTCGCAGATGAAACCCGACCTCGACTTGATGTTCTGTGCTGGTGTCAACCACATGTATTTTCATGGTACTTGCTACTCGCCGAAGGATGACCCATGGCCGGGATGGAAGTTCTATGCCTCTATCGACATGAGTCCTACCAACAGCATCTGGCGCGATGCTCCTTATTTGATGAAATACATTGAACGCTGTCAGAGTTTCCTGCAGATGGGTCAGCCCGATAATGATTTTCTTGTCTATCTGCCTGTTCGGGATATGTGGAAAAAGGACCTCGACCGAAAGTTCATGCAATTCAGCATCCACAATATGGGAAAACGCGCACCGGAATTTATTCAGAGTGTGTTGAAGATTGACCGCTTAGGCTACGATTGCGACTATATCAGCGAACGCCAACTTGAAAAGGTCTCAATGAAGAATGGTCAACTCGTCACTGCTGCCGGCACTCGCTATAAGGCCATCATCATCCCTACAGGCACTTCTATCACGTCTGAACTTAAAAAGATTCTCCAGCAATTCCCATCATTGGTTATTTATGGTGAAGATGAAACCGCAATGGCCAAACACGCTAAGGCCGAGAAGATGAAGACGGAATTGGGACTTCGCTCCATTCGTCGAACTAACGAAGAGGGGCACCATTATTTCATTGCGAATCTAACGCCTAATGATGTGGATTCTTACCTCTCACTGGCAGTTCCTACTGGACAGGCCATTTGGTTCAATCCGATGACTGGCGACATTCAGCCTGCTGAAATGAGCGATAAAGGCGTCCGCATGTATTTTCGCTCGGGTGAATCTAGAATTCTAAAGGTTGAGAATGGAGGTTCTAATACTCAAAGTGTAGCAAAAAAGACTCAAATTACAAGTTCTAAGCCCATTACGCCTCCCGTCATCGAGAATGGAAAAGGAAAATTCCAACTTAGTTTTGTCGACGAACAACCAAATGTCGAGCAGACATTCTTTCTCGACTCGCTACAGACTTGGGAATCGCTTTCAGATGCTGCCGCTATTACGATGGGAACTGGCGTTTATACGACTACCTTCCGTGCTTCGCGCAAGCAGGCTCAACAACACTGGCTACTCGATTTAGGAGATGTAAGGGAATCGGCACGCGTCTACATCAATGATGAGTTCATTGGCTGCGCTTGGGCAGTTCCGTTTATCCTTGATTGCCAAAACGCTATTCGCAAAGGTAAAAATACACTTCGCATTGAGGTGACTAACCTTCCTGCAAACCGCATAGCCAATCTCGATCGTCAAGGCTACAAGTGGAGAAAATTCAATGGAATTAATGTTGTCGACCTGAACTATCAACGTACCACTTACGGCCACTGGCAACCTGTGCCCAGCGGTCTAAATTCCCCCATCCGTTTCATACCTGCAGAGTAGATTTTAAAAAAAACGAAAATTCAATAGATAACTATTGACAAAAAGGTCTCAAAAGCAGATTACAATCTTATATAAATGAAATATGGATGAACCGCGGTTCACCCATATTTTGTATCTTTATTTTTCTACTTAAATTGCCTCAACAATTCATCAAATCAGTCGAATGCCAACTTCAGCACATTCTTTACGCATTTCTTCGGGCCAGATAGAAGCCTGGATTTCACCGATATGGGCTTTATGGAGAAGAACCATACAAAGACGACTCTGACCAATACCGCCACCAATGCTCAACGGCAGTTTACCCGAAAGTAACTGTTGGTGGAAGAAAAGGTTCTTGCGCTCTTCCTGATGCTCAATGGCGAGTTGACGAAGCAGACTTTCTTCGTCGACACGAATACCCATCGAGGACAATTCAAACGAGCGTTCCAAAACAGGATACCAGATAAGAATATCTCCGTTAAGACCTTCGAGTCCGTTCTCACCAACTGTCGACCAATCGTCGTAGTCAGCGGCACGTCCGTCATGCTTCTCACCGTTAGAGAGTTTTCCTCCGATTCCAATCACGAAAACGGCTCCAAACTCACGACAGATAGCATCCTCACGCTCCTTCGCCGAAAGATTCGGATAGCGTTGGAGAAGTTCCTCAGCATGAATGAAATGAATCTGCTCAGGCAAGAAGGGTTTCAACTCTTCGTAGGTTTCGCAAACAAGATACTCAGTACGGCGAATAGCGGCATAAATACGATTCACAACATCCTTCAAGAATGTGAGATTGCGATCTTCACGTCCAATAACTGCCTCCCAGTCCCATTGGTCAACGTAGAGTGAATGGAGATTATCAAGTTCCTCATCAGCACGAATGGCGTTCATATCGGTATAAATGCCATATCCACGCTCCACTTTCTGCTCAGCAAGTGTTAGGCGCTTCCATTTTGCCAAAGAATGAACAACTTCAGCACATTGCTCACCCATATCGCGAATAGGAAATGTGACAGGACGCTCAACACCATTAAGGTCGTCGTTAATACCAAGTCCCTTTAACACGAAGAGCGGAGCCGTAACACGACGCAGACGCAATTCTGTGGAGAGATTCTGCTGAAAGAACTCTTTGATAAGTTTAATGCCCTGTTCCGTCTGACGGGTGCCGAGCATCGCTTTATAATCCTTAGGTCGAATAATTTTTGTCATAAACGCTGCAAAATTACATAAAAAACATCATTTTGTCATAAAAGTTGGCGACTTTTTGTTCAAAAATCGTCGAAATGATTGAAATATTTAGAAAAGTTGCACGATTAAAACTTTTTTTGTACCTTTGCAACCGCAATTTGCAAATGCAAGTCTGCAAGGTCCCGTAGCTTAGCTGAATAGAGCGTCAGATTCCGGTTCTGAAGGTCCAGGGTTTGAATCCCTGCGGGATCACGAAAGGAAAAGAGGTTTCAAAGAAGAAAGTTAGGTTTCAATTCTTTGGAGGCTCTTTTGCTTTTGAAGGATGGCTGGCGACAGCCTACTGGGATATGCAATCCCTGCAGGATCACTGTTATCAACTCCTTGTTTCGGCAGGGAGTTTTTCTTTTCAATTAATTTTTAAAGTATCTCAATAGCGAAAAATAGGACAAAAAAACATCAAAACTGATAAAATATAAAACAAAAAGTTGAATATTAATATTATTTTTACTATTTTTGCCGAGAAATAATCCATTTTGATTGAAATTCATGAGAAGAATTAAAAATCTATTAAGTATTAGCCTGATTTGCATAGGGATAGAATTGTTTGTTTCTGCATGTATAAACAAAGATTATGACCTCTCCGATGTAGATGCAACTATTGGGGTTGGCAGAGATTCTTTAGTATTGCCAAGCAATAACTCAACTTCAGAGATAATGCTCGACTCAATACTGGATTTGAACAACTCTAATTTTATAACTATAGCTGAAAATGGAGATTATATGTTTAATATCTCCGATGAAGCATCTCAATTCTATTCAGCATGTTTTGATATAATAAAATCAGACGCCCAAGGTCCATTAAACGGTGAACTATCTTTTAAAGTTCCTTCATTATCAGGAAATAGCGAAACCTTTTCTTTTGAAGGCAAAATTTTAAATTTTGACTATACTTTTACAGGTATACCTTATTGGATAGCCGATGTTCAGTATGTGGGCGTTGAAGGATCAATTACCCTAACTTTAACCTTTAACAAGAAATTCAAGAACGCTTTAAGAAAAATTCAAAAACTTGATATTAAAGTTCCTGATTGTCTAGATCTCTCTTCAGCAACATTAAATGGCAATGAAATTGCTTTATCATCCAACCATTCTGTGTCGTTAAAAGATCTTTCTACTGCAGAAGACGCTATTCTTATATTCCATGTAAAAGGTTTTAATTTCAACACATCAGGCGATTGGGGCGATCTTACTTTTGCTAGAGGAAAAACTATCCATCTTTCTGGAGGAATATTGTTAGAAGGCACTGTAAACAATTCTGATTTTAATGAAATTCCATCTGGTGATATTACTATTATTGGCTCTGCAACAGTTAGTAAAGCAAAGATGACGGAAGTGATAGGAAAATTCTCTAAGAAGGTTACATTTGATGACCAAGGACGTGTAAAGTTAAACAATATACCTGATTTTCTGAAAGAAGGTCAAGTTATAGTCGATTTATATGACCCTCATGTTAATTTAAACTTCACTAGTGATATGCCAATGGATGTCTTTTATGATGCAACGTTGGTTTCCAAGGATGCTAGCGGTAATGAGATGGCAAAAATAGTCATACCACAATTCCGCATCAAGAGAACAGGAGAAACAGTAATTAGCATCCGTAAACGAGAAGGGATAGTAACTGGAGATACTACAATCGTTGTTGCGCCTGATCTTCCGAATCTATTCCGTAAGATTCCTGCATCTATTGAACTATCAAGAATTACTGCTATTTCAGATGATAGTGATTTTTACTCTATTGAATTGGGCAGGGATTATGCTGTTTCAGGAAGTTATTCTATAACTACACCTCTCGCATTAGATAGCGATGCTGTAATTAGTTATCATAAAACATTCGATGGATGGAACAATGATATAAAGAATTTAAGATTCAAAGAAGAAGTAATTAATGGAGTTTCTATTCCACAAGGTTCTATCAAAGCAGACCTCGATGTGGAAAACAAAATTCCTGCTTATCTCACCGTTCACGCATACGGCGTTGATATCAATGGAGACAGCATTAGTACAGATAGACTGCAAATTTACGTAGAAAAGACTATAGCAGCATCTCCAAATGGTCAACCAACAACAACACATGAAACCATTACAATGACACCAACGGATAATGCCGTTTTCAAAGAACTGAATGGTATTAAATTAGCATTTGTAGGGGCGGCATCTGATGGTGTATCACCAGTAACTGGAGTAACATTTAACGCTTATAATCAGACTTTAAAACTGAATAATATAAGAATTGTAGTTTATGGTAAGGTTATAGCAGACCTCAATTAAAGAGAACCTATATGAGAATAAATTATATAAGATATATATTAGTATTAGTAGTTTTGGTTTTTCTCATGATAGGAAAACCTGTAGCAGCGCAGGAGTTGAATTCTGCTTACTTTACTGATGGTTTCCTTTATCGCCATCAGATGAATCCTGCCTTGACAGACAGCATCAATTATATCGCAGTCCCAGGTGTTGGGAACATCAATCTGAAGATGATGGGCAATTTTGGGTATCAGGATGTTGTTAGATACAACCCACTTTTTCCAACTCAGAGTTCTAAAAAGATGACCACATTCATGAATCCTTATATTGAAGATGCTCTGGATGGTTTTAACAAAAATAACAACAAAGTAAACGCCCAGGCTAAGATAGGCATTCTTTCGGTTGGTTTTAATGGCCTTAAGGGATACAACACCATTGATGTCAATGCAAGGGCCATACTGAATTTAAGAATCCCATATGAATACTTTGAATTTGCTCGCAACATAGGGAACAATCATTATGATTTGGGCGATATAGACGCAGAGGCAATAGCATTTACCGAAATAGCCTTTGGTCACTCTCACAAGATTTCTGACCAACTGAAAGTTGGAGGGAAATTCAAGGTGCTGTTAGGTCTTGGAGATGCAAAATTATCATTACATAACATGACTGTCGACTTAGCTGACAACCAGAAATGGACCGTTTTTGGTGATGTCAAATCTGATGTTTCCATCAAAGGATTTGAATATCAAAGCGAAATGAAGGAATATAAATCACGAGCCGATTCCTACCAGCGCGTGAAAGATGTCAATATTGATGGATTGGGAATCAGTGGTTTAGGTGCGGCCTTGGATCTTGGTGTAGAGTGGGAGCCAACAGAAAAGTGGAATGTTAGTTTGGCCTTACTTGACTTAGGGTTCATTTGTTGGAATAAAGACTATTATGCAACAAACACGCAAAAAAACTTTGTTTTCGATGGCTTCCATGATATTACTTTAGATAAGGATAGTGAGCACTCAATTGATACTCAAGCCGATAGTTATGCTGACCAGTTTATGGATTTTGCACATCTTGAGGATCAGGGCGAACAAGGTAACAGAACATCTTCATTGGGTGCCACATTAAATATTGGAGCAAGTTATCAAGTACTTGACTATTTAAAATTAGGACTACTTTCATCAACTAAAATTAATGGCATACACTCGTGGACTGAAGGTCGAGTGAGTGCAAATTTTAGTCCTTTCAAATGGCTAGATGGTGGATTTAATTTTGCATTGAATTCTTATACAGGAAGTGTCGGATGGATTGTCAATATACATCCCAAAAGATTCAATTTCTTTATTGGAATGGATCATTTGATCGGAAAGATGAGTAAAGAAATGATACCCTTGTCTTCAAATGCTTCTCTTAGTACAGGATTCAATATAACATTTTAACATATTTCGCCCTGACAGAGCAGAATCACTAAGTACCCAATCATTACTTATTTTTCACTTTTACTCTGTCAGGGCAAATTATTATAATAACCTGAAGTAAATATTCCTTTTCCTATAGTGAGATAGTCAGAGAGATTCTCTTACCTTGTTTCCTCAATAGCCTTGCGCAGACGTTCTTCTGCTTTCTGACGGGCTAACTTGTTAATTTCGTCCTCACCCGTTCGGCGATAATAACTGCGGAACTCGCCTTCGCTGCCCAAAACCAATGAGTCCTTACCAAGGAAGAGAATATCGCAGGTATCCTGACGATTGTTTTCCACCTTCATGTTTCCGTCTGCCTGCTTTTTCATTTCGCCACTAGTCATCACGAGTTTACCATTCAGCATGTGCCATTCAGTGAAATACAATAGTCTTGGATAAACCACAGGACTCTCATCCTCCAATCCGCTTGCCTGACGAACATATCCTACACTTTGGGCTGTCCACTGGCGTTTAAGCGAGAATCCATATTCTCGGGGAATGAAGAACTCATCACGCAAAGAGTCTCCCTTCGCCTTGTCCTTACCTTGAGTCATCATGCGAGCAGCCTCAGGATTTCGCCATTTGGGCATTACCACATAACACCAAGTACCTTTCAGTTCGTCAAGGTTCACAACCAGATCTGCCACCGTAGAGTCTTCGGGATTGCGTACAAGCCCAACCCAATCACCGACCTTCAGTTTTCCGTGCACTTTGTGATTGCGGTGAGCCTCGATGATATTAAACGTAATAGGGTCGCTGTCATCACCTGGGAGCAAAACCACTACCGAATCGGTACAGCCTTCACAAGCCAGTCCGTATACCGTGCTGTCTCCCTTCAGCAACAAGTCTGCATTTCTCATTCCCTTGCTCTCAGGTTTTGTCATTTTCTCCTCAGCACTTTTCTCGGCGCAACCTGCCAGCAGAAGCAGTGCAGCCACCATCGCAATACTCTTTCTGATTGTCATATCCTTACGTATGCTATATTTGCGAGCAAAGGTAGTGAAAAGCAACCACACTCCAAAATAATTTACGATTTTTTAGTGATTCGCATATTGGAAAGAGAATTCATACTAATATTCTTCATTTCCTTTCAAATATCCTAAAGCGCCGATTAAGTTCTACCGAAAGATTAAAAAATGTAAAAAAGGAAGTTAATGCAAGTCCAAATTTGGTATTACTGAAAAAATAATGTAATTTTGTACGCTTAATAAAGAATGTGTAATGATGAATAACTTTCATACACACATACTCCCTTTATGTAAGCATTTAAACTTAAACCGAAAGAAAATAAATAAAAACTAAAAACGATATGAATATGAAAAGAAAAGAATTCTATCTAAAATTGTGCTTCTTTATGCTATCCATGCTATTAGGAGCAGGAAACGTGTGGGCGGATAAACTGGACGGTTTCTTTACTATCATGAACAATGGGAATGAGCAGTTTGTGAATGTTACTGGCCGCAGGAATGTGACCTTTGTTAGCGAAACTGCAACTGCACCTGGAACTGTATTGCGTTTGAAGGCTACAGATGGTCAGGTTGAAGTTCTCCGCTCTCAGGGTGTAGACCTTCCCAGTTACATTCAAAAGTCTGTTACAAAATATGCACCAGAATTTATAGAATTAGCAGTAGAATATTTTAATGCAAGTGGTTCTGGAAATATTCTTGGTAAAACTGGCTTTGATAAAATAAAAAAGAAATTTGAAAATTCATACGACTATCATCTCTATTTGGAGGCGGCAGGTGATAATGCTTACCGCATTTACAACCGTACGCCGAGTATGAAGCCTGTCGTAGACTTCTATGAAGAGAACAAGGCTAGCGTTGACGCTAAATTGCCGGGTTTAGAGCAATTTATTAATGAAGCTATTGAAAAATTGATTGATGAAATGAATGGGCATGCCACAACTGTTTTAGTTCCATTCGTCTTACATGATATTTGGGAAAAAATGGGAGGTACGGAAGCTGGACTAAGAGAACCTGTTACTGGCAATGATGTTTCTATTAGCGAGTTCTACGAGGATGTTCTCACCAGTGAAGCCAACGTCTGGAACTTCGCTTACCAGACCGGCATGATTTATTGGACAAATCTAAAGAATCATGATAAATTTAATGAAATTAGAGAAAGTCTGGGTTATTTCGCTAAATATATCGACAGAGTAGAAAACATTCGTCCGGATGTGAAGTATTATATTATTCAGAAAGATGGTGATATTGATATCGCCAGCGAGGAAAATGCGTTGATAACAGGCAATGATCCTTCGACAATTTGGACAGTAGAATCACGTACAAACTTCGACGTGACATTCAGCGTAGACAACTCATTGAATCTTGGCTATCAACTTTGCACAACTCTTTATGCCGACTTCGCTTATAAGCTTCCTGCAGGTGTGAAGGCCTACAAGGTTACCTCTATCGATGAAACAACAGGTGTGGCTGTTCGTGAGGAAATCACCAGTACTATTCCCGCCCAGACTCCTGTTTTGTTAGTAGCAACGTTTGATGCTCAGCAAACAGCAGATCAAACTATAACGCTGACACTGAGTACTACTGATGGTACGGTTCCAACTGACAATCTACTGGTAGGCGCTGATTATCTGATTAATGAGTATGGTATTAAGGATTCTCAGGTTGAAGATTTGTTCCAGTGGGCACATGATTTGTTTTATGATGCTGAAGATGAAAACAACTTCTACGATAAATATATCGAGCAGTATGAATACCTGATGAAAGAAAATTCAGGTACTGTAAATAATAAGTACTTCTTTGGCTTAGCCGATACAGATTTGGTGGATTGTGTTTATAAAAATGATAACGACGAGGAAGAATGCGTTGTCCGCAGCCTGAGTATGGGTGACCAGAAATTGGGCTTTTATAAATTGAGTGGAGAATGGAAAGTCGACGCTAATGAAGCCTTCCTTGTTAGCAAAACATTAAATCCCGTAAAACTGACTATTATTGGCGATGTGGACCGTGATGGAAAGATAAGTATTAGTGACGTAACTGCGACTGTGAATATTATCTTAGGTAAAGCTCATAACTTGGCTATTGCTCAGAAATACAGCAGTGAATACGAAATGTACGACTATGAAGCTGCAGATGCTGATCCTGATAATAATATTAGTATTAGTGATGTGACTGCAATCGTTAATATTATCCTTAGACAAAATTAAGAATCTTATCCTTTTCTTATAAGGAAATAAGGTATAAAAGAGTCCCCTCCCGCATAGGAGGGGATTTTTCTCAAAAATGCAACCTGCATAGAAACGAATGGGTAATAGTTTTGAACACAGTAACCAATTAACATAAAAAAATGAAGAATAGTTACACTACGAAAATAGCGTTATTAGCCGTTTTTGCTTTAAGTAGTCTGTCTTCAATGGCTCAACTGAATGGCACGGGATTCTATCGCTTCCGTAATGCAGCAAATACTAGTAATTATATTAGTATAACGAATGATAAGTTTAATTATCAGACAATCATTTATAGGGCCTGTGGAGGTTTAGGCGCGATGCAATCTTCTGAAGGAAAGGCTCGCGCATTAGAATGTCTCGGCAAATATTTGTCTACTGATATCCATTTAGTAACAGATGCTAATTGCATTAATCCTGCTTCACTAATCTATGCTCAGAAAAGGAATACAAGTTCATCAAACTATGAATATAATTTGATAGGTCAAGGCACAAGCCTGCTTACGCTTACTACTGGCACATATGACGCAACTTCAGATTTGGTATTTGAGAAACGCTATGTAACAATCGAAAGTATCGAAGGTTCTGGATCTGAAACCCTTTATTCAGCAAAAATAGAGATGAAATCATCGACACATACATCTCAGGCTAATCTTGGTTTTCGTTATTTTGCAGATTATAACGGAAAGTTCTCCATTAGCGAATCTAGTTCGGAGGCAAATGCAAAATGGTATATCGAACCCATTGACCATTTCAATGTTTCTCCCGATGTGACATTTGAAGGGGCCTACTATACGACCCTTTATGTACCCTTTGCTTTTAAGTTAAGTGGTCAAGTACAAAATGCTTATGTAATTACGAATATTGCAGAGGATGGTTCCATAGATTATAAAAAGATTGCCTCAAAAGGAGAAACGGTACCCGCTGGCACACCTGTTATCTTACAATGCAAATCAAGTTCTACTGCAGATTGCCAACTGATTCCTTCTGGAAAACCGTTATTCACAGCTCCAGATAGTGTAGTAAATGCTGACGCTCCAACTGCATCCACAGCAACTAATTATACAGGGACGAACCTGTTGAAAGGTGACTATTATTGCAATACAGATGGATATGTGACATACACAACAACAACTGGCACACGTTATTTTATTGCTAACAACTACACAACTCGAACGAATACTATGTATGTACTTGGTCTGACAGCATCAAAGAAGCTGGGATTCGTGAAAGCAACGACTACGGCTATGCCAGCAAATAAGGCGTGGATTGAATACTCTGGAACTTCCGAATTGATAATGTCAAAAGAGGTTGTAACGACACTTGGCGATGTAAACCGCGATGGACAAGTCTCAATTGCTGACGTTACGGCTCTTGTAAATATCATTTTAGGCAAGGCAACGGAAGGCGATAGTAACAACTATGATTTTGATGCTGCTGATGTAAATCAGGATGGAACCAGAACAATTGCTGACGTAACAGCACTTGTAAACATCATCTTGGGCAAGAACTAAGTATAAAGTTCAAAGGATTGAAGGTTCAAAAGTACAAAAGTACTAGAGTTTTATAACTCAAAGATTTAAATGCTAAGAGGCAACTTTCATTTGAAAAGTTGCCTCTTTTGCTAAAGAAATTATCAGGCTGCAATATAATCTTTTTGCTGTCAGCTTGTTAATGAGCACAGCCTGCAACTCTTTAATTCTGACCTATATGTTACAGTTTTAAAATCCTTCACACAAATATTTACCTGATTTTACGAACTCTCTTTCCATTATTTGTACGAGTATTCTATTTTTCCTTTTTAATGTTTCATAATTCTGAAACCTTTCTTCTTAAGTTTAAAAAACACAAAAAAACAACTTAAAAGAGGCTCAAATTTGGAAAACATGAATAAAATTTATTACTGTCCGCTAAACATTGATTCATCAGACAAAATTAGGGCTGTCACCATTCAAAGGTGTCAGCCCTTTTGGTTATCTTTGCAGTCGCCAAACATAAACAAACATAACCATGGGCAAAAGTACACATTTTTTCGGAC
>JAILFH010000081.1 GCA_024697645.1 Prevotella sp. | reverse complement strand
AATCATGCCGATGAGATGCGGAATGCGCAGCCGCGAAAAGAGCATCGGCGCCAGCAGAATGATGGCGAGCACAAGGAAGAATACCCACGTGTGGTCGGTGATGGGCAGCGAAAAGGAGGGAATGATGTCTAAGATTTGTGTCGAGGTGTTTCCGTCCATGTCATGCGAGCGTTAGAACATTGAAAAATCCGCCCTACAGTAGCGTTCTGCTTCAAATGCACTGCGAAGGTACGAAAAATCGCCTATTCCACAAAATCTATGCCCTCTTTTTTCTTATACCATCAGTAATAGATGCAAAGCACCCCCATTCATGGTCGCATTAATTGATGAAATACAAGAAATGGAAATGGCACGTGGATGCTCATCATTTTATTCCCACCAATCGTCAGATTGGAAGTAGGTTTTCTTGCCGTTTACCATTTCCTTCATGTGTTTCCAATTAAGAGGGAGATATTCATCATCATCCCAAATATTGATGAGAATGTAGAACCCGTTCTCGTCCATGAGGGCATCGATGGTCATCGACTTTCGATGCTCGTCAATTTCATACATATTCCTGTATGATTCTCCCCTGAACATCCTCGCAGGATTCAGCGGTGGGAAGTATTCGTCGGAATAGATAGTGTAGGCTTCCCTCGGATGGTCGGCAATATACTGGCGCACACATTCCATCACCTGATGGAGCTTCACCTTGGCCTTTTCCTCAGAGGTGAACTTATAGACAGTCAGACGGTTGTCGCCTCGACGGCGCACGCTTTGCTCTGCCCTTCTAAATCCTTCAATAAAAGGAGTGCTATTGTCAACGGTATAAACATCGAAGGTGCTGTCGTGCACGCAATGAATCTCATGTCGCTTGATGGATTTGTCTTTGAACAATGGTTGTATAATCTTGTGGAGGGCATCGACGTTAAAGTCCTTGGTGGCATAGAGAGTTGTATCGACAATGGTGTTGACCCTGAGTTCCCCAACGCCGATGCGAGCCATACGCCATTTAAGCCCACGATCTGAGTCTGTATAACGGAAATAAACCATTTCGGGCGTTTTGCCAGTACCATAGTTGTCATTTTCCAGATATTCAAATTTCTTAGGTATCGGTTCATTTTCGTAGGGCTTCAGAGCGATGGTGGTGATAATGGTGTCGTGCCCGTTCTGATGATACTCGTAGCTGTAGCTCTCGGCGGCATCTTCAGTCAGTTCGCTCAGCGTTCTGCGGATTACATGAAAAGCTTCGTGGTAAGAGTGCCATTCTGCACGAACGGCGCTGTCTTCCTTTGCATCGAGCAGCCTGCCCATGAAGTCCTTGATGGGGGCTGGCCCGTCGTCATGAAGTCCGAAGTTGAATTCGTAGCGCTTGCGGAGCCCCTCCTGATTTTTATTACTTAGGGTATAGTATTTCACGAAGCCCTTGGCCTTCAGATAGGCATAGAGGCTTTCCAACTTCGGGTTGTCCTGAGCCATGCAAGTGAGTTGCATAGCTATGAATAGGGTTAAAGAAATAATGCGTTTCATATCTCTGTTTTCTGTTTTTTTATTTGTCATTTTCTTCATACATGCAAATCATTCGTTCGCCACGCATACGTATCTGGCGAATCTCCTCCTCTGTATCGAATCTCTCCATCTGTGGCTCTTCAACATCAAGTCTGGCCAAAAGCAGTGCCATTCGGCTTTCCTCGCTCATCTGAACAGGCTCTTCAGAGGGTTCTTCCTTGACTACATTCCGAGGTTTATGAACCTTTGGGCGCTTTGGAGTTTCAACACTTATTGGTAGGGGGACGGAAGAAGTTTTCGGTTGTGTCTTCTCCACGACAGGTTTCGTTTCGGTTTTCGCCACAAGCTGTGTCTCCTCTTTCACTTGCTCTTTCACCATCTTTGGAGGTTTGAGGAACATGATAAGGAATCCAACTACGCAAGCAGCAGCCAGCCAAGGCCACATCCTGACAATGCGACTCGGACGCGACTCTTGACGAGCCTTTTTCATCACCTTCTGCTTCAGGCTGTCAGATGCTTTGAACTCACATTGCGGTTTCAGCAATTGCTCGATGTCTTCAAATTCGTTCATATCTAGTTCCCTTTTTTCTTGATTTGTTGTTGAATGTGCATGATGGCATAGCGATACCGAGACTTTGCCGTTGCTTCAGGTATGTCTTGCAGCTCTGCAATCTGTTTGAATGTCAGGTTGTCGTAGCACTTTAGCCTTACTATTTCCGACTGTTCCAAAGGAAGCGAGTCGAGCATACGATTGATTCGTAGAAATTCCTCGTGAATCTGTCGGTCACCTTCGCTAACAGCTACATAGGCTGCCATTTCGAGCGGAACCACCCTGTGAGGCTTACGTCGCAAGTAGTCTGTACACGCATTGTTGATGGCTTGAATGAGATACTGCTCAACGTTATCCATGCTGGTCTTCTCGCACAATCGCCGGAACACGCTCAGTAGCACATCCTGCACCACATCCTCTGCATCTTCCCTGATGCCAATACGCATATATGCAAAACGAAAGAGCCAGTCTTGCCGTTCTTCGACAATCCTTTCCAGTTCCATCAGCAACTGTTCTGTTCCTTCGTTCATCGATTTCTTCCTTTCCGATGTTTATTAACTTTACTACAGGACACTCTACAAATAAAAACGTAAAGATGCCAGAAAAGATTTAATTGTTCTCCACTTTTTTCAAAAAAACATAAGTTTCCGCTTCACTTTTTTGTTTTTTTCTTCAGTCTGAATAGATTTCCACCCTGTTTATATTTGGCTTTCAATAATTACTTGTAACTTTGCAGCGTTTTAAGCGTAAAAAGATTTGTTAACCTCTAAACATTTTGTGAAATGAAAGTAGCAATCGTTGGTGCGAGCGGTGCTGTGGGACAGGAGTTCCTGCGCGTGCTCGATGAGAGAAATTTTCCAATGGACGACCT
>JAILFH010000068.1 GCA_024697645.1 Prevotella sp. | reverse complement strand
ACCCACGGCGCTAACCGAGCACGGGTCGCGGGGACGGACAAGATGAAACTGCCGCTATGTCAGATGTCCGTTGTGCGAGCGGGTATTTTCTTAATACCTATTTTAAAAATGGCAAACAAAACAAACCCCAACCATGAGGGTTGGAACCGCAACACGGAATTGGGCTGCGACGTGAAAACCATTCTGCGCAGCGACCGCAAGATGAAAGTTGGAAAGACCTACAGGGGCGTGCTGACGCGCGACTACGACCGCGTCGTCGACGACATCCTCTACCTCGATGCTCACTACACGTTCACCGAGACGCTGCCTTCCACCAACGGCAAGCGAAACCCGCGCCTCTTTGAGGGCCGCTACATCACGATTACCCGCCGCGAAGACGGCTCGCTGAACCTGAACTTCAAGAGCCTGAAGATGGAGGCCGGCTTCTCGGTCGATGGCTACGCCCTCGCTGTGTGCAACGAACTGCGCCAGGCGCTCGGAGGCCTCGTAGAGGAGTAAATTTCTTCATCTCAATTATCTCAAATCTCAATATGGAAAAGATATCACAATTAAAACCAAAAGTCTCTTTTAAAACACTCTTAATTAATTGATAATCAATAATATAGATAATAGTAGGAGAGTTGGCGGGGTGGTATTTTTATTAATTGAGATTTGAGATTTGAGATTGCGAAAAGTATTAACGAACCATTTAATTGTTTGAAAATCAATGCAATACGATATTTTTAGCAATATCGCTCCGGCGATGCCCAAGCCTGCAAAAGGCACAGAAATCTGCAAATTACTCCTCTCACAGGCCTCAAAAGACATGCGTGAACCACTAGTTCCTATGGCCATTCCTGCTATGGCTGCTCACTTAAGCGATGTTGAGTTCATGTATTCGGACAACAAATATTACGAAATGAGCGGGCAGATGGGGCATTTGATAGGCCCTTCGGGTGTCGGAAAGGCACAGTTGACTCATCTTGTAGAGGCAATAATGAGACCATTTCGAGACCATGATGAGATTGAGTACATGAAACTTGTCGATTGGCAACGCCAGATGAAGACTCGTGGCGCGAACAAGGAGAAGCCCGAGCGCCCCGACGTGAGCTTCTGGTTTCCGCCATCAGACCTTACCAATCCCGCCTTCATCCAGAACGCGATGGCCTTGGAGAAGCATGGCGGACGCACGCAGTATCTGAACCTGCCTGAGGTGGAGATGGCCGACAAGATGTGTGGCGGTCACCGACAGGTGAGCCAGACCATCCGCAACATCTATGACTGCCAAAGGGCAGGTGCATTAAGGGCCACGGCTGATGGCGTGACCGGCAATCCCATTCTCCGAGTAAACATCACGTTCAGCTCCACCCCTGACGCAGCACGCACGTTCTACAAGAAGGACATGACCAACGGCTTCTTCGGTCGCATCCCCTTTGCCTACAAGGCACGTGGTGAGCGAAAAGGCCGCATTCCTCGACAAGGTTCGTACAACGAAGAGTTCCTGAAAAAACTCGACAAATACATCCTGCGTTTGGACAACTGCAAGGGACGTTTCGTGGTGAAGCCATTGAACAAGATTGCCGATCAGCTGGCAGAGGAGATGGCTGGTATTGCCGACCTTGCCGACGACGACGTGCTCTTTGAACTCAGCCACCGCAGCATCTTCGCAGCATGGAAGAAGGGCGCCACGCTGTGGATTCTGAACGACCAGACTTGGTCGCGCAGCATAGGCGAATTTATGATTTGGTTTTGCTATTACGACCTTTGGTCGAAGGTCAAAGTGTTTGGCGACATGTTCAAAGGCGGGGAAACCCAGCAGGAAGAGGCGCAGAAGCGTGGCCCGAAGAACTTTCTGCAGGAACTACCTCATTCCTTCTCAGAACAGCAACTTGAAGCTCTACGCGTCAGCATGGGTAAGACGAAGGAAGGTACGCGCCACCAGATTTCTGTATGGACTAATCGCGGCCTGATAGAACTATCAGAACAAGGTCTCTACTCTAAGACTGACAAGTACCTGAAAGCGAGTCCAAAGGTTAAAGTTCATAGTGAATAGTTATGGAAAAGTACGAGATTCAAAAGCTCCGCGACCTTCCCATTGAGGGGGTCGCAGAGCGACTTGGATTGCATGTGGTCAAGCATAAATGTCTCTGCCCATTCCACGACGACCATCATGCCTCGCTATCGTTCTCCGTGCGCAGGAACACCTACCGCTGCTTCGCCTGCGGGGCACATGGCGGCACAATTGATCTGGCGATGCGACTCTTGAACAAGCCGTTTGTGGATGCCTGCCGCTGGCTCGCTGACGGAAGCAACATCATTCTGACGGAGTACAAGCCTAAGGATGAACAGCCGCCAAAGCCTTTAGATTCGAGTCGTTACGAGCGGTTCTTCGAGCATCCTTTCTTGGATGATGCTGCCCGAAAGTTCCTCTTCGACGAGCGACGGTTGGACCCGAGGGTTGTGCGCTGGTGCCGCCTGACATCGTGGAAGGACCGACGGGAAGTGCCGTGGCTGCAGATACCCTATTACGACCGTGAAGGCCGTCTGACGGGCGTTCAGAACCGCAACCTGGTGAAGGGCGGGCTGCCCCGCTTCCGCTTCCCTGCGGGCTCGGAATGCAGCATCTACAACCTGCCCGTGCTGAACCTCCTTCGTCCCGGCGAACCGCTGTGGATCACCGAAGGCTGCTCTGACTGTTGGGCGATGCTCTCTTCCGGCCACAAAGCTATAGCAATTCCCTCGGCAACCCTGCTGAAACCTTCCGATGTGGAAATCCTCTCAACGCTAAACTCTACACTCTCAACTGAATATCACATGTATCCCGACCGCGACGAGCCCGGCGAGCGCCTATTCCTCCAATTGCAACAGGTGCTGCCCAACCTGGAACACCACCAGCTGCCACCCGACTGTAAGGACTTCAGCGAATACTATACAGAGACCCACCCCCCAGCCCCTCCCTGTAAAGGAGGGGAGTGAAATGCCTTTATTGGGTTGCGTTTTTCAATCAGAGAGAGTATCTACTCCCCTCCCTTCACGGGAGGGGCATGGGGGTGGGTCTC
>JAILFH010000062.1 GCA_024697645.1 Prevotella sp. | reverse complement strand
CAGCACGCGACGAGCTTCTTCGCCAGAGAGCTTCACCTTGTAGTCGCGCAGTCCGCGGATATAGATGTCGTCAGCATCCTGCAGAATGCGTACCTTGTCGGGGGTGATGTCGCCCAGGATGCGTACAGCAAGTCCGGGGCCTGGGAAGGGATGACGGGTGATGAGATGCTCGGGCATCTGGAGTTGACGTCCCACACGGCGTACCTCATCCTTGAAGAGCCACTTCAGAGGTTCGCAAAGCTGCAGGTGCATCTCCTTGGGCAGACCTCCAACGTTGTGGTGACTCTTGATGACCTTGCCCGTGATGTTGAGCGACTCGATGCGGTCGGGATAGATAGTTCCCTGTGCCAGCCACTTCGCCCCTTCAATCTTGCGGGCTTCGGCATTGAAGACCTCGATGAAGTCGCGGCCAATGATTTTGCGCTTCTTCTCAGGGTCGGTAACGCCGGCAAGGTCATTGAAGAATTTAGCTGAAGCATCGACGCCTATCACGTTGAGCCCCAAGCACTTATAGTCGTTCATGACATCGCGGAATTCGTTCTTGCGCAACATGCCGTGATCGACGAAGATGCACGTGAGGTTCTTGCCGATGGCGCGATTGAGCAACACGGCAGCCACCGATGAGTCGACGCCTCCCGAGAGGCCGAGAATCACGCGGTCGTCGCCCAGCTGCTGCTTCAGTTCGGCAACGGTGCTGTCGACAAACGAGGCGGCACTCCAGTCCTGACGCGAGCCGCAGATGCCCACCACGAAGTTCTTCAGCAGCAGCGAGCCCTGTGCGGTGTGGAACACTTCCGGATGGAACTGTACGGCGAAGAGCGGTGCCGTTCCTGCTGAGGAGGGATGGGCGCTATAGTAAGCGGCATACTTCACATCGCTCGTCGAGGCGATGCACTCGTAGCCTGCAGGAATGGCTGTGATGGAGTCGCCGTGACTCATCCACACCTGTGAGTTCTGAGCAAATCCGTTGAAGAGCGGGTTGGCGGTGTCGACATACTGCAAGTGAGCACGTCCGTACTCACGGGTGTTGGTCTTCTCCACGCGTCCGCCGTTGGCATGCGAGATGAATTGTGCACCGTAGCAGATGCCCAGCACGGGCACGCGGCCCACAAACTGGCTCAGGTCTACCTGGAAGGCTTCCGGGTCGTGCACGCTGAAGGGCGAACCGCTGAGGATGACGCCAATGACCGATGGGTCGTCCTTCGGGAACTTGTTGTAGGGCAGGATTTCGCAGAAGGTGTCGAGCTCGCGCACGCGGCGTCCGATGAGCTGTGTGGTCTGCGATCCGAAGTCGAGGATAATGATTTTCTGTTGCATGAGAAATATTGATAATTTTATGATATTCGGATTTTGTGGATTTGCGAATTGTCACATGACGAACTTTTCTGCTTCGGCCAGCGAGTCGAGCTTGCCCACGTCGAGCAGCTGCAGGTCGGGCTTGTTGAGGCCGTAGATGCGTGTGCGGTGACACGTCTGCAGATAGAAGTCGATGATGGGGAAGCGGTCGGGGAATCGCTCCATGAGCGGGAACAGGCGCGGCGAGAAGCTGTGTATGCCTGAGAAGGCGAAGAGGTTCAGCACAATTTCCGTGGTGCCTCGCATGATGGTGAGCCGATAGTTGTCGATGTCGAGCTCAGCCTCGTCGGGGTTCTTCACCCAGTCGTAGGGGCTGCGCAGCTCGCCAGTTGCTATGTTCACCCAGCCCATCAGGCGCATCGCATTGTCGAAGAGCAGATAGCGTGTGGTCTTGCGACGACTCACCAGCAGCACGGCATCTTCATCGTCGAGATGCTGGCGTCGCAGCCAGTTGTAGTCAACGTTATCGAGGATGTCGACGTTGTGGATGAGGATGGGCTCGTCGTCGAACAGCGGTGCAGCCTTCTTCAGCGCACCGCCCGTCTCGAGCAGCTCCTGTCGCTCGTCGCTGATGAGGACGCGCACGCCGTAGCTGTCCTCGTCCTTCACGTGCTGTTCTATCTGGTCGGCCAGATGGTGCACGTTCACCACGAAGCGCTGGTAGCCCTGCTCGCGCAGTCGTAGGATGAGGCGGTCTAGGAGCGGCTTTCCGCCCACGCTCACCAATGCCTTTGGCGTGTGGTCGGTGATGGGTTTCAGTCGCGTGCCCATTCCGGCTGCGAGTATCATTGCTTGTTTCATAGTCGAATTCTTTTCTGCGAAACGAGAGCTCAACAGCCCATCGTTCCCAATCATGTGTGCAAAGTTACGAAAAAAAGTTGTAACTGATAACGGAATTTTGAGAATTAATGTAATTCGGTCTGAAATAAAATCAAAAAGAGGAAGAACAATGAATTTTTAAAAAGGGAATATCGCAATAATGGGAGGATTGGTGAAGGAGTTCGGTTGCTAAATCGTAGCCCGGAAATGGCGATACAGCATTGAAAATGGGTTCTCTGTTTTTAACAGAAAAAAACACCTTGTGAACAAGTTTACTCTTCTCTGAGCTTGCTCAACCTTGGTGTGCACTCCTATTGCGGCATTGAGCCTATAACGGGGTAGTAGGCTACCCCCTCCTGAGCATCTGAGCCATTTTTTCAACATAAACGCCAATATGTTTGTTTCTTCAAGAATAAAATGCTAAATTTGCACACGAAACATTATCTGGCGATAGAAATGAAAATTAAATCTGCACTTGGATATTCTTACAGGATGGTAGAGATTTTGTTGATACTCTCTATCACTGCTGGTATTCTTTCCATAGGTTTAAATAGCCATGATAATGCAGAAATGGGTGGATTACTAAGCCCTTGTATTGTGGCCATTGTATGGATGTGGTTTGTTTCCCTGCCACTTTTTGTTATCTACGTAGTATCCTTTTTACGTTCAATTCCACCTTCTTCTATCTACAAGAAGGCTGTCCTTTCACTCCATTTCCTCAATGTCGCTTTATGGGTACTTTTCTATCTTTTCCTTCCTAAACCAGAGCCGTGTGATGCAGCCTTGATGGAGAAACACTATATGACACACCATGATGACATGTATGATTTAATCAGATATGTTAGTAGTTCCATAGATGACGGTTGTTCGATAGACCTTCAATATAGGAATGATGAGGTGGTGACATTCACGATAAGGAGCAAAAGAAGTTTCAAGGAACTCAAAGGAATAGAAAACGAATACGAACTCGGCACAAAATTGCATTCTATAGGATTATCGATGCAGGAACTAAAAGAGATTCAAAGCAAAATGCGCAAGGCTGGGGTTATTGGTGTTGAGGTAGATAAGGATCCCATATCTGTCTGGGATGCTGGCAAAAGCATCTTACTGTTTAGATGGTATGGAGTCAACAGATATCAATTTGCTCTATATGACCATACTTTGACGGAAACAGAAAGAGACGAGGTGATGAGATTGCATCAGTTTATCCTATATAATGACAGCGTAGTATTTGAGTCCTACGGAGGCTATCCAGGCGGGAGAGGTTTCCCTGATAAAGATAAAATTCAGGTTAAAGTAGATGAAATTGGAACAGATGCTACAGCTGTGACTTCAGCAGTATTAAAGGCTAAAGAAGGAAAAAAAACTCTGTTGCATATTCCAGATACATTTGGCAACTATTGTTTCATGGGAACATTCTGGGGTGATTGAATTATTTTTTTTACATTTGTAATTACATTTTTTTGAAAGAAACATAACGTTATAACAAATGGCAAAGCGCAGGGAAATAAGAAATAGTACGGCAGAATTTCTCATCTTTCAGGTAGAAGGGAAGGAACAGGGTGTGGAGGTGTTCTATAAGGACAAGACCGTGTGGTGTACTCAGAAAGCAATGGGCATGTTGTTTGACTGTACTCCAGACAACGTGGGACTTCACTTAAAGAACATCTTCAAATCAGGAGAGTTGATAAAAGAGTCAGTTACCGAGAAAATCTCGGCAACTGCGTCTGATGGGAAAAACTATATGACGCAGTTCTATAACCTCGACGCGATTATCAGCGTGGGGTATCGTGTCAATAGCATTCGGGCTACTCAGTTCCGCCAGTGGGCAACAAGTGTACTTCGTGAATATGCTATTCGTGGCTATGTGCTGGACAGGAAACGTATGGAGAATGGCACGTTCTTGGATGAGGACTATTTTGAGCATCTGTTGGCAGAGATTCGTGAGATTCGTCTGTCAGAGCGACGGTTCTATCAGAAACTGACGGATATCTACGCTACAGCTATTGATTACAATCGCGATGCGCCAACGACAAGACTCTTCTTCAAGATGATGCAAAATAAGATGCATTATGCCGTGCATGGTCGAACAGCCGCTGAGTTGATTGTAGAGCGTGCTGATGCAGAACAAGAACACATGGGGTTGACAACATGGGAGAATGCGCCAGACGGGAAAATTGTCAAGACGGATGTATCGATAGCCAAGAACTATCTGAAAGAAATGGAGCTTGCTGATATGGGACAACTGGTAAATGGTGTTCTCGAATTGGCAGAGCGAATGGCTAAGCGCCATATCCCGATGACAATGGAAGATTGGGCAAAGCAGATTGACACCATCTTAGCGGCTGGTGGCAATGAGGTTCTTCAGACTGCAGGGAGCGTGTCTGCCGAAGAAGCAAAAGAATATGCAGAAACAGAGTTCGAAAAGTATCGCATAGTACAAGATCGTTTGTTCCAAAGCGACTTTGACAAGTATTTGGGCGAATTGCCTTTTGATGGCGAATAATTGGAACATCATTTGGCAGATAAATGATTACCTTTGCACCCGATGATGAGTCATAAAATGGCTGGTGACTCATCTTCGGGTTAACAATTTAAGGTGCGCGACATCCTGTCCGCCCTGCCCGCCGGCATCTATATCGTCGATGGCCGCAAGGTGGTGGTAGGGCGCTGAGAACCTGCTATTAGTCGTCTTTAGGGCGCAGGCCGTGTTCCAGCAGAATCGTCTGGAAGCGTTCCGCTATCTTCTGCATCCGGTCGTAGGGCGCACGGGTTTTCATGAGCATGGGGTCAAACTTCCAGTCTTTATGCGGACGGTCGAAGACAGTCTGGCTAATCTGTTTCACCGATGACTTCGAGTAAGGTTTGTTTACCTTCTCCGGCATGACACGACGGATGAATGCATCGAACCCATCGAAGTCACTCGCTGCACAGTACTTCCAGTCCACCAAGACGCGATAGACGGCCTGCCAGTGACAGCTATGGCAGAACAGCGGTTTCTCG
>JAILFH010000052.1 GCA_024697645.1 Prevotella sp. | reverse complement strand
CGTAGATAGCAAAGAGGGTGAAATGATTATAGATGAAAAGATGTCGCGGAAGAGAAAAAACAAAACCGAAGGAAACGGCAAACCAAGCGATCTTTGACTTATTGATACAGTATGCGAGCCAAGTAGGCTTGGCTACGCGGTGAAGAAAGGTTGAGAGAGGTTGAGAAGTGTTGAGAGGTGTTGAGAAGTGTTGAGAAAGGTTGAGAAGAGTTGAGAGTGCCCTCCCACGGCAATCGTTACTTTGTTACCTTGTTACCTTGTTACTTTGTTACCTTGTTACTTTGTTAAAGCATGCCTTTAGACTATACAAAGGATATCTTTGTATGTTAGAGAGTATGTCTTTATAGGTATATAGAAGATACCTTTATATAATAGAAAGCATGTCTTTGTAGGGTAGAAAGCATGTCTTTATAGGGGTAGAGAGCATGCCTTTGTAGGGTAGAGAGGATACCTTTGCAGGGTAGAGAAGACCCACCCCCTTCCCCGGCCACCTTTGCTCTTCGCGCCTTCTACTTCGACCTTGGCCAGGTCTTGCACAAGCCGAGAGCAGCACCACTTAGGCGGCGTCCAAGATTATCAATCTTCGACTTGCCTAGACCTGAATGGAGGGGAGTGATTAGACTAAAAGGAGGATCGGATTGGATGCAATAATCTACGAAATATTCGTATTTTATTCGTTTTCAACAACTTTATTTCTTGTTTTAAGATTCTTTAACGGTAAATATTTGTTTCATCTACGAAACTTTCGTAGATTTGCAGCCGTAAACATTTAAACTCCGAAAAGAATGGAAAAACTGACAAAACAAGAAGAAGAGGTGATGCAGCAGGTTTGGCAACTGAACGAATGCACCGTGAAGGAGGTTCTTCAGCAGTTGCCGGAGCCCAAGCCACCCTATACTACAGTGGCCTCGGTGATGCAAAACCTGAAGCGCAAGTTGTTCGTGAGCCAGCGGCAGCAGGGCAAGACCTACATCTACGAGCCCCTCATCGCAGAGAGCGACTACAAGCGAGGATTCATGTCGGGCTTCGTCCGCGACTACTTCCGAGGTTCTTTCCGCGATATGGTTTCGTTCTTCGCCCAGGAAGAAAAACTCTCGTCAGACGATCTCAAGGACATCATCCGCGAGATTGAAGGAGGGGAAGGGCTCGAGGAGCGAGAAACGAAGAAGGAGGAACGAGATTAGATTCAACTGCTGACTTTGAACCACAGATGAACATTCCCCCGGGGGTAGCGGCCTAAGACAAAAGGGGCTATAGAAGACAACCTTTACAACTTTTGACAACTTTGGCGCTCAAGCCGCGCCTTTTACGCTAACGCAAGTGGAGTTCTCGTCTTCTAAGGGCGCAAATAAGGCTGAACTCGATAGTTGGAAAAAAGGAAAGTCTTTAACCCCTCACGAAACGCCAATTTGGGCAACATTGGTTAAACGTCAATTAAAAAATCTGTTCTGAATAGAACCAAAATATCTGAAAGGAGAAAAGAATATGATGATTTATCTATTGAAAGTGAATATCCTGCTGGCCGTTTTCTACGGCTTCTACCGCCTGCTGTTCGTTCGCGACACGTTCTTCGGATGGCGGCGCGCCACACTGCTCCTGCTCATGGCAGCCGCGATTCTGCTGCCTGCTGCCGACTTCAGTTGGTGGGTAGCCAGCCACGAACAAACGGCCAATCTGGCAGAAGTCTATCGGGAAGTATTGCTGCCGACTGTCACCGTGATGGGCAACGGCGAGCGATTCCCCTGGCTCCGCCTGTTTACCCTTCTCTATCTGAGCGGAGCGGCCCTGCTACTGATGCGAATGGTGTGGCAACTGATTGAGATTCTGCGAATCCGTATGAAGTCGGAGCGGCTTTCAGAGGAAGGCTCGCTGTTCAGACTGACCGACGACACCTGCCCGTTCTCGTTCTTCAACTGGATTTTCGTGAATCCATCGGCACAGAGCGACGAACAACTGAGCGAAGTGCTCATCCACGAGTCTGCCCACGTAGAACAGCGGCACTCCCTCGACATCATATTCACCGAACTGCTCACCATCGTCTGCTGGCCCAACCCATTCATGTGGCTGCTACGCAGGGAAGTGCGCCTCAACCTCGAGTATCTCGCCGATGCGCGCGTGATGGCAGCAGGATCGGAGCGGAAAGCCTACCAGTATCACCTGCTCGGTCTGGCCTATGGAAAGAATGTTGCAACAGTGTGTAATAATTTCAATGTTTTACCTTTAAAATTAAGAATCAGAATGATGAACAAACAAAGAACAAATAAATGGCTGCGCGCCAAATATCTGCTGGTCGCACCCATCGTTTTGCTTTCACTGGTTGCCTGCAACCTGGGGTCAGGACCCAAGGATGCCGTAGAAGCCGAAGCACAGGAGTCTCCCGACACGATGTCGGTTGTCGTGGGCAAGGGCTTGCCTGGTGTTGACTCTGCTCAGGTGAGCAACGACCCAGAGGGAACTTTCGATGTTGTGGAGAAGATGCCCGAGTTCCCGGGTGGAATGTCTGAGTTGATGAACTACTTGATGAAGAACGTGAAGTATCCGAAGGAAGCAATAGACAAGGGCATAGAAGGCCGCGTCATCATACAGTTCGTCGTAGCCAAGGACGGCTCAGTCATCAATCCAAGGGTTGTGAAGAGTGTCAGTCCTGAACTCGACGCCGAGGCCCTGCGCGTGGTGAAATCAATGCCGAACTGGAAACCCGGCATGCAGAATGACAAACCCGTGAATGTGAAGTACACGATCCCTGTTTCGTTCAGGTTACAATAGCAGAAGGGCTCTTCAGCCAGAACAAAAACAAGGATTAGACAAACACCAAGATTCTCTCTCTTGACAGCGCTCGTCGTCAATACCTCGCGTGGATTGGCGGCGAGACAGCGTTTCCAAAGTAACAAAGTAACAAGGTAACAAAGTAACATAGTATGAGTGTTCCCCGTAATCGGGGCCAAGACAAGGCGACGATTGAGTATCGTCGGTGAAGGCTTGGGATGCAGCCTTCGACTCATGCAAGGTCTGGCGAAGCCTAAGACCGACACAGGAGGCGCAAAAGACAAAGGGCGTAAGCCGAAGGGGCTTCAGTTACGCCTCAGCAAATGAAAACAAATTTCTTTGCTCTGTTGAAACGAGGCAAAGTTCCGCCTTTGGCGGCTTTTAAAAAACAAGAAAAAACATAAGAAAACAAAAGAAAACATTTTTATTAATTTCGCCCATTGAGAAATCACATTTCTTCAAAAATCGGCGGTTTCATCGGGATTATAAACAAAAATCTCGAACTTTCTTAATGGCTACTTTACCTTCTTTACACCTCAAAACAAAAAGAAATACTCTCAACTTTTCTCAACAAAAGCCGAAGGCTCTCAACACTTCTCAACAAAGCCGAAGGCTCTCAACACTTCTCAACCGCGCGCAGCGCATTGAACTTTGAACGCCCAAAGGGCATTGAACTAGGGCGAAGCCCGTTGAACTGCGACGTAGTCGCACTCTGTGCTATTCCTCCCTCTTGCGGTGTTCTTCGTCGATGAGTTGGAAGTCTTTCTTGCGGAGCACGAAGGAAGTCGAGAGGTATTTCTCACGTACAATCTTATTCGAAGCGAGTTCCTCAGGACTACCCTGGAACAGGATTTTTCCTTCGAAGAGGAGGTAGGCGCGGTCCGTGATGGTCAGCGTTTCCTGCACGTTGTGGTCGGTGATGAGAATACCGATGTTACGATACTTCAGTTTCCAGACGATGTGCTGAATGTCCTCAACGGCAATCGGGTCGACACCAGCGAAGGGCTCATCGAGCATGATGAACTTCGGCTCAATCGCCAGACAGCGTGCAATCTCCGTACGACGGCGCTCACCACCCGACAACTGGTCACCCTTGTTCTTGCGAACCTTGTTGAGTCGGAACTCATTAATGAGGCTCTCCAGTTTCTCAAGTTGATACTCACGAGGTTTACCCGTCATCTCGAGCACCGACATGATGTTGTCCTCAACCGACATCTTGCGGAACACCGATGCCTCCTGCGGCAGATAGCCGATACCCGCACGGGCACGCTTGTAAACGGGGTAAGACGTGATTTCCTCATCGCCCAGGAACACGTGACCGCCATTGGGAATCACGAGGCCAGTGGTCATATAGAAAGAGGTGGTCTTACCGGCACCGTTAGGTCCGAGCAGACCCACAATCTCGCCCTGACGAACATCGTAGGACACATCGTTCACCACCGTTCGCTTGCCGTAGCGCTTGATGAGACCCTCAGTGCGCAACACCAGTTTCTCTTCCTGCTGTGGCTCCTGCGACGACTCCTGCTGCGGCTGCTGGACAGATTCTTCCTGCTGCATTGCCTCTTCCTGCTGCTGGACAGATTCTTCCTGCTGCATGACCTCTTCCTGCTGCATATCCTGCTCCTGAGGCTGTTCTGCTTCTATTTGGATGCGATTTTCTTCCATCTTTGTAAAATTTCTGGCAAAGTTACGAAATAATTCATAATTATTTTCTAATTTTGCACGGAAAATAAGATTATTTATGTTTATCGTCAACTCACTACAGACTTTCGGACGCTATTTGATGCTCATGGGACGAACATTTTCGATTCCCGAGCGCCTGCGCATGTTCTGGAAGCAATATGTGAAGGAGATGGCGCAGTTGGGAGTTGACTCCATTGGTATTGTCCTGCTGATTTCGTTCTTCATCGGAGCCGTAATTTGCATTCAGATGAAGGTGAACATCGAGTCGCCCTGGATGCCCCGATGGGTGGCAGGCTACACGACCCGCGAAATCATGTTGCTGGAATTCTCCTCATCTATCATGTGTCTGATTCTCGCCGGTAAGGTAGGCTCGAACATCGCCTCCGAACTGGGTACGATGCGAGTGACACAGCAGATTGACGCCCTCGAAATCATGGGCGTGAACTCCGCCTGCTATCTGATTCTTCCGAAGATTCTGGGCTTGATTACCATCATGCCCTTCCTCGTGATATTCTCATCGGCAACCGGCATCATCGGTGCCTATGGTACTGCCTACATCGGCCATATCCTCTCGCCCGAAGACCTTACCGAAGGCCTTCAGCACTCGTTTGTGCCTTGGTTTATGTATATGTCGATTATCAAGAGCCTCTTCTTCGCCTTCATCATCTCGAGCGTCTCCTCGTTCTATGGCTACACCGTCGAGGGCGGCTCCGTCGAGGTGGGTAAGGCCTCTACCGACGCCGTTGTCTCGTCCTCGGTGCTCATTCTCTTCAGCGATGTTTTCCTCACACAGATACTGTCATGATTGAAGTCAAGAATCTCTATAAGTCATTTGAGGACAAGGAAGTCCTGCACGACATCTCCACAGTGTTTGAGGATGGCAAGACCAATCTGATCATCGGTCGGTCGGGTTCGGGTAAGACGGTGCTGATGAAGAATCTCGTGGGCCTGCTTGAACCTACGAGCGGACAGGTGCTCTACGACGGCCGCGACTTCGTTCACATGACGAAGAAGGAAAAGGTGATGATGCGCCGCGAGATGGGAATGATCTTCCAGTCGGCAGCCTTGTTCGACTCGCTCTCAGTGCTGGAAAACGTGATGTTCCCGCTCGATATGTTCTCGCCGATGAACCTCCGCGAGCGTCAGCGTCGGGCAATGGAATGCCTCGAGCGCGTGAACCTCGTTGGAGCCGAGAAGAAGTTTCCTGCCGAGATTTCAGGCGGTATGCAGAAGCGTGTGGCGATTGCCCGCGCGATAGTGCTCAATCCGAAATACCTCTTCTGCGACGAGCCCAACAGCGGACTTGACCCGAAGACTTCGCTGGTCATCGACGAACTGCTGTCGGGAATTACCCACGACCTCAACATCACGACCATCATCAACACCCACGACATGAACTCGGTGATGGGCATCGGCGAAAACATCGTCTTCATTCACGAAGGTCACAAGGAATGGCAGGGCGAATCGTCGCAGGTGATGCGCTCGACCAACAAACGGCTCACCGACTTCATCTTCGCCAGCGACCTGCTGAAGAACATGCGCGAAGTGGTGATTGAGAACGGAATTGAATTTGAACACAAGAAGAGGCACGACTAATCAGTAATCGGGTCTCCATTTGTGTAAATTTATCAGAAATTCAACCGTATTTTCTGAATTTTCTTACAATTTATTCCTCTTTCTGCTATTTTATTTATAATTTTGCACCAAATTTGTAAATTGGATAACAAAATTGTAATGAGTCAATCTACAGAAAGAGCAAATTTCAGCAGCAAACTGGGCGTCATTCTTGCTACGGCAGGCTCGGCTGTCGGGTTGGGCAACGTGTGGCGCTTCCCCTATATGACCGGTGAGAACGGAGGTGCAGCCTTCATCCTCATCTATCTCGGATGTGTACTGATTCTGGGCATTCCCTGCATGGTGAGCGAGTTCATCATCGGCCGTCATGGTGCCGCCAACACCGCACGCGCCTATAAGATAATAGGTGAGACGGGTGGCCGCAAGTCGCCTTTCCCCGCCTTCATCGGCTCACTCGGCGTGCTCACGGGTTTTCTCATCACGGGCTATTATGCCGTCGTCTCGGGCTGGTGTCTGCAATATATCTATGCCTCTGTGGCAGGTCAGTTGCAAGGCGACGCCGACTACGTCACCCAGTATTTTCAGGAGTTCTCGTCATCGCCGGTGCTGCCCGTGTTCTGGACAGTAGCCATTCTGGTCATCTGCCATCTGGTCATCTGTCGCGGTGTGCGCAAAGGCATTGAGAAGGCTTCGAAACTGCTCATGCCCACGCTGTTCATCCTGCTGCTCATCATCGTCGGCGCCTCATGCATGCTGCCTGGCGCGTCGAAGGGCATTGACTTCCTCTTCAAACCCGACTTCTCGAAAGTCGACACGGGCGTGTTCCTCGGAGCGCTCGGTCAGGCGTTCTACTCGCTGAGCATCGCGATGGGCTGCATCTGCACCTACGCGAGTTACTTCAGCCGTCAGACCAATCTGCTGGGTTCGGCTGTTCAGATCTCGCTGGTCGACTTCCTCATCGCCATTCTCGCCGGACTGATGATTTTCCCCGCTGCATTCAGTGTGGGCGTGAGTCCCGACAGTGGCGCCTCGCTCGTGTTCATCACGCTGCCGAACGTATTCAGTCAGGCGTTTGCGGCCGTTCCTCTCGTGGGATGGATTGTGGGTCTGCTGTTCTATCTGCTGCTCACGCTGGCAGCCCTCACCTCGCTCATGTCGCTCCACGAAGTCAGTACGGCGTTCTTCTTTGAGGAACTCCACATCTCGCGCAGTCGGGGTGCGCTTATCGTCACTGTGCTTTGCTGCATCATCGGCACGTTCTGCTCGCTCTCGCTGGGCGCAATCGATACACTCACGTTCGCGGGTCGTTCGCTGTTCGACTGGTTCGACTTCGTCACGGGTCAGATATTCCTGCCCATCGGCGGATTCCTCACCTGTCTGTTCATGGGCTGGTATGTTCCGAAGAAGATTCTGAACGATGAGTTCACCAACTGGGGCACGCTCCACTCGCTCAGCCGCGTGTTCCCCGTCTATCTGTTCCTCATTCGCTTCGTCTGTCCTATTGCCATTCTCGTCATCTTCCTCCATCAACTGGGAGTGATTCACATCGTCTAACACTCTGAAGGAATCGCAATATGGATAGTAATAATCGCGGACTATTTGCATCACGAATCGGAGTCGTGCTGGCAACGGCAGGCTCTGCAGTGGGACTTGGCAACATCTGGCGCTTCCCCTATATGACGGGACAGAACGGCGGTGCGGCCTTCATCCTGATTTATTTCGCCTGTGTCATCATTCTCGGCATTCCCGGAATGGTGAGCGAGTTCATCGTGGGTCGTCACGGGTCGAGCAATGCTGCCCGCGCCTACGGACAACTGATGCGAAAGAGCCGCATCATCGGCGTGATGGGCATCATCACCTCGATGATTATCCTGGGATTCTACGCCGTGATTGCGGGCTGGTGTCTGCAATATCTGATGGCTGCCTTCACGGGAAGTCTGAACGGCGATGCTGAATATGTGGCGACCTATTTCAAGACCTTCTCGTCGGATGCCGTCAAACCTGTGCTGTGGACTATCGGCTTCATTCTCATCACCCATTTCGTAGTGAGCAACGGCGTCAGAAACGGCATTGAGCGCGCCTCGAAGTTGCTCATGCCCGTGCTGATTCTGCTTCTGCTGGTGCTCGTAGTGGCCTCATGCATGCTGCCTGGAGCGTGGCAGGGGGTAGAGTTTCTGCTGAAGCCCGACTTCTCGAAAGTCAGCGGCAGCGTTCTGCTCGAAGCACTGGGGCAGGCGTTCTTCTCACTCTCATTGGGAACTGCCTGTCTCTGCACCTACGCAAGTTACTTCAGCCGACAGACCAATCTGCTGGGCTCGGCGGTGCAGATTGCCCTACTCGACTCAGGAATCGCCATTCTCGCCGGACTGATGATTTTCCCCGCTGCATTCAGCGTGGGCGTGAGTCCCGACAGCGGTCCTTCGCTCATCTTCATCACGTTGCCCAACGTCTTCCAGCAGGCGTTTGCGTCAATGCCCGTTCTGGGCTATGTCATCGGCATTGTGTTCTACGCGTTGCTCTCGCTCGCGGCACTCACCAGCACCATCTCGATGCATGAGATCGGCACTGCGTTCTTCTATGAGGAACTCCACATCACGCGTCAGCAGGGCGCTTGGATAGAGACGATTGTCTGCTGCATCATCGGCGTTTTCTGCTCGCTTTCGATGGGAGCCGTCGAGAGCATTCAACTGTTCGGGATGCCGTTCCTCAACTTCTGCGATTACCTGACGGCACAGATTCTGCTGCCACTCGGCGCCTTCCTCACCTGTCTGCTCATTGGCTGGTATGTGCCGAAGAAAATCACCTGCGACGAATTCACCAACTGGGGCACCATCTGGCGCAATCCTACCACTCGCTCGATTCTGTTTGGCGGCTATTTGTTCCTGATTCGGTTCGTCTGCCCGCTCTGCATTCTGGCGATTTTCCTCCATCAACTGAACATCATCTAAACTTCTTCCTAGAACCAAACTTTTTTCACCATTTTCCTGAAATCATTGCATCGGTTTCGGGAAAAAGTTGTATATTTGCATCATCGTATGCCTACCAAACCTTTTGAACACCATGCACATCAAAGAATTCTTTTATATCAGAAAAAGCGACCGCTCTGCGATCTTGGTGCTATTGGCTATAGCCTTGGTGTGTATGGGATTGTTCTTTGTGCTGGGCGACGATTCCACTGACGACATCACCGCATTCGCGTCCGACAGTGATTCTGTCGCTGCTGACAAAGCGAAAACGACCGAATTCTACGCTGTGGCTGAAACGAAACCTGAGCAATTTCCCTTCGATCCCAACACGGCCGACAGCACTCAGTTTCTTCGATTAGGGCTGCAACCTTGGCAAGTGCGCAACATCTATAAATATCGGGCACGCGGGGGAATCTACAGGCAACCCAGCGATTTCGCCCGTCTCTATGGGCTTACGCAAAAGCAATATCGGGAACTAGAGCCCTACATACGCATCAGCAGCGACTACCGACCTGCTTCGGAATTGGTGAAGGGCAATAACGGCTACTCCTCTTATCCCGAGAGAGCGGCAGGTAGTCAGTCTCAAACGGCAACGGCTGCAGGCCAACAGCAGACCTCAGGCGCGGAAAGCCCTCAGACAGCCAATCTTGCCAAAGTCGGCTACCCTAAGAAACTGCATCCTGGGGAGTTTGTCACGCTGAATCAGTCGGACACGACAGCCCTGAAGACTGTTCCTGGCATTGGTTCCTACTATGCTCGCCAGATTGTGAACTACGGCAAGCGTCTTGGCGGTTATGCAAACCCTAATCAACTATTGGAGATAGAAGGCTTTCCCGAAGAAGCCGTTTCCTACTTCCACGTCGACCCTGCCAGCATCCATCGGCTCAACGTCAATGAACTCTCACTCTCGAAACTGCGTCAGCATCCCTACCTGAATTTCTATCAGGCACGTGCCATTACTGACTACCGACGACTGAAGGGACCGCTGAAAAGCCTCGACGACCTGCGGCTATTGCCTGAGTTCCCGCCTGAAGTCATTGAGCGACTGAAGCCATACGTCAGTTTCTAATTCCCGACAAGAACCGACATCACGTTACACGAAAACAAAAACTTCTGAATATGCCGAACAAAATCCTCCCCCTCGTAGCATTAGCCGCCACAAACGCAGCGGCACAGGCTCCCTCGCCCGATGCTCGCCCAAACATCATTTATATCATGAGCGACGACCACGCCTATCAGGCTGTCTCTGCCTATGGTCACGCGATTGGGCAGTTGGCACCCACTCCCAACATCGACCGCATTGCCCGAGAGGGTGTTCGCTTCGACCTGTCGTTTGTCGAAAACTCGCTGTCGGCTCCTTCCCGCGCCTGTCTCATCACGGGTCTCTACAGTCATCAGAACGGTCAGCAGATGCTGCTCGAGGGAATCGATTCCACGCGTACGTTCTTCTCCGAACTACTGCAGGAGGCGGGCTATCAGACCTGTATGATTGGCAAATGGCATCTGCTATGCGAACCGAAGGGATTCGACACCTATCATGTCCTCTTCGACCAAGGTTCCTACTGGAATCCTGAGTTCAAGAGCGAGAACTCCAATGGCAAGTACGTTCGCGAAGAAGGCTACGCCACTGACCTCATCACCGATCACGCCATTGACTTCCTCAATCATCGCGACCCGTCGAAGCCGTTCTGTATGCTCGTCCACCATAAGGCGCCTCATCGCAGTTGGTTCCCCGACACTCGCTATCTGGGCATTTACGACAACACGGAATTCCCGATTCCCGAGACGATGTGGGACGACTACAGCACGCGCGGTCTGGCCGCCCACTCGCAAAAGATGGAGATCGACAAGGATATGGAACTCGCTTTGGACCTGAAGGTTGACTCTGTAGGACGACCCGATGTCCGCTTTGGCAGAACCATTGCCGAATACGGACGCCTCAACGACGAGCAACGTAAGGCCTACGAGAAATATTTTGGAGACCGCTATGAGCAATTCCAGCACGACAGTCTCACGGGGCGCGCACTCGTGAAATGGAAATATCAGACCTATCTGCGCGACTATCTATCGGTCATTCATTCCGTCGACGAGAACGTGGGCCGATTGCTCCAATATCTCGACGAGCACGGGTTGGCAGAGAACACCATCGTCGTCTATGCGTCTGATCAGGGTTTCTATCTCGGTGAGCACGGTTGGTTCGATAAGCGCTTCATGTATGAAGAGAGTCTGCGCACGCCGCTCGTAATGCGCTATCCGCGAGAAATTGCTGCGGGAACAGTCTGCAACAAAATGGTGCAGAACATCGACTATGCGCCAACATTCCTCGATTTTGCGAATGTCAAGAAGCCGAAGGAGATGACGGGCATTTCGCTTCGCAAGTTGTTCAAGAATCCGAAGGCAAAGACGCGCAAAACGCTTTATTATCACTACTACGACTACCCCACTTGGCACATGGTACGTAAGCATGACGGAGTGCGTGACGAGCGCTACAAACTCATTCACTTCTATGGGCAAGGCGGACCGCGGGCGCAGCAGGAAAACCGCTATCAGCAACAGCCTGGGACGCGCGAGTACAATAGTTTTAAGGGAATGGTGAACTCGGGCTACATTTCTGACGCGCCCGATGTTGACTACTACGAACTCTACGACCTGCAGAACGATCCGCACGAACTCAACAACATCTATGGCAAACCAGGAACAGAGCGCATCACTCGAAAACTCCTCCGTCAACTCCGCAAATATCGTCGCGACCTCAACGTGCAGGAACCCGAGGAATAAAGCGCTGCAGAAAAGATTTCCCATCAACATTTGCTTGTGGTAGAAGAAACAAAAGGCTTCAACTATTCTGGGTGCTAGTCTTAGACCTTTCGCAAGCGAAAAATATCCGAATATTCAGGCGACAGAAAAACTCTTCGACTATCAAGTCAGCGAAATAACAATAATACTCAACCATTCAAATAGAGGAAATTCATCAATACCAAACCATTCAACATGCAGAAAACTGCGACTCCCTTTGCCCAACCTTTCAGCCTGATGGCCAAACCCATCGGTTCGCAATGCAACCTCGCCTGTACCTATTGCTACTATCTCGAGGCTGCACGACGTCGTGGGCAAAAGGGAAATGTGGGAGAAATTCATTCTGAACAATCGCAAAATTCGGAACTCAAAACTCAAAATCAGACTCAAGCACAAAGCAAGGACTCTCAGCCTTCTGCCAATCTCTCTCCTCTCTCCTCTCCCCACTCTCCTCTTAAATTCCCTTTAGAACAGTACGTTCAGCAATACATTCAGTCACAGACGGCTCCCGAAGTGACGTTCATCTGGCACGGGGGCGAACCGCTCCTTAGCGGAATCAAGTTCTACGAGGAGGCGCTCCGTTTGCAACGCCAATATGCTGAAGGCCGAATCATCCACAATAGCATTCAGACGAACGGCACGTTGCTCAACGACGATTGGGCTCGCTTCTTTGCTGAGAATCAGTTTCTCGTGGGCATTTCCATCGACGGACCGCAGCATCTTCATGATGCCTATCGAAGAAACAAAACGGGACACCCGTCGTTCGCATCAGTGATGAAAGGGCTCGAATGTCTCATCCGGCAAGGAGTCGAGTGGAATGCGCTCGCAACAGTCAATCACGCAAACGTCACTCACCCACGCCTATTCTACGAATTCTTCCGTAATATCGGCTGTGAGTTTCTGCAATTCACGCCAGTCGTAGAACGCACTGACGACGGTATCATCACGCCTGAATCCGTCAAACCCGAGGAATGGGGAGAGTTCCTCTGCGGGGTATTCGACCTTTGGGCTTCTCGCGATATTGGCCGGTTGTTTGTGCAGTTGTTTGAGGCCATTCTTGCCAACTGGCTACACGTTTCCCCAGGGCTCTGCGCAATGGGTCGCAACTGCATGAACGGCGCAATTATTGAGGCCGATGGAACAGTCTACGCCTGCGACCATTTCGCCCTTCCGGGCTATGAACTCGGAAATATTCGTACTTCGTCTTTGCTCGACATCATCCATTCGCCCCAGCACCTCCAGTTCGCTCGTCAGAAGATGGAGGGACTCACTCAGCAGTGCCGCGAATGCCAGTGGTGCTTTGCCTGTCATGGGGAATGTCCTCGAAACCGATTCGCAACCGACTGCTATGGGAATTCTGGCCACAATTATCTCTGCGACGGCTATCGTCAGTTCTTCCGCCACGCTGCCCCTACCCTCGACCGAATTGCTTCCGATATAGCCAACAATAGGCTGTAGAGTCCCGATGAAACCGACGATTTTTGAAGAAAACGACCATTTCACCTAATCTGGAAAAATCAATACTGGCACATTGATTCGCCGATTTTCCCTTTTTCCTCAACTGCCTTTTGCCTTTATCCTTATACGATTCTTTCTCCGCAAAGGAGTAAAGGGAAAAATTCCTTCTTCCGCTTTTTTCTCACGCGCCCATTAAACCTTTCTTATTATTGGGCGTCAAATAATCAACATGAACCGGTTACTTTTTTTCGTGCTGCTACTTATTCACACGGCAACAGCACCAGCACAAGGACTCATTAAGGGTACAATTCTAGACAAACAGAGCGGCGAACCATTGGGATTCGTAGCAGTGAAAGTGATGAAGCAGGGCAGTGATGTTCTGCTGAGTGGTGTTGTCAGCGACACCGAAGGCGCTTTCCGAATCGAAAACATTCCCTATGGAAAATACACTCTGCAACTCACTTTTGTTGGCTATAAGCCAATTTCGCGCAATTTCCAGATAAGTGAAAGCAACCGCTCTCACACGTTTGGCACACTCTACATGACGGAAGACGCTCGCCAATTGAGTGAGGTGAAGGTCACAGGACAGAAATCTTCCATGAAACTCGAGGTCGACCGCAAGTCGTTCGACGTCAGCCAGTTAGTTTCGAACGCAGGTCAGTCGGCATCTGAAGCACTGGAGAACATTCCGAGCGTAGAAGTCGACAACGACGGCAACGTGTCCTTACGCGGCAATTCGAGCGTAGAAGTGTGGATTAACGGTAAGGCCAGCGGACTCACCTCCGACAATCGCGCTCAGATTCTTCAGCAGTTGCCGGCAGAGAGCATCGACCGCATTGAAGTCATCGACAACCCATCGGCAAAGTTCTCGGCTGAGGGCTCTGCGGGCATCATCAACATTGTACTGAAGAAAGACCTGAAACCGGGCTACTATGGGTCAGTTCAGGCTGGTGCCAACACGCGTGGAGGCGCCAATACCAGTTTCAACATCAACTACAACTCGCCCCGCTGGGACGCTTACGCCAATATCGGCTATCGCCACCGCGAGAGCAAGGGCAAGAGCGAGAGCGAGCAGACGATGAAGCAGACCAATGAGTATCAGTGGTATCGCGGTGAGAACTCTAATCGCGGCAACAACCTCTTCAGCCGCGCAGGTGTTACCCTTCACGCCACAAAGAAAGACGATTTCTCCGTTTCGGGAATGTTCATGAAGGGCGGACGCAATGACAGCGGACTAACGCCTTATCACTACGGAAGTCTGCAGTCGGGAGTCGACATGCTGGATTGCACCGACGACCGCATTATGACTCGTTCAACTCGTTCGAGAGGCGACATGAACATGCTCTATGGCGAGTTCAACTATCGTCATTCATTCAACGATCGCCATTTCCTTGACTTCGTCCTCGACTATCATCGTTGGAAGTCTGACAACGATAATTACTATCAGGACAGCACGCAGTACATGAACGGCAGCGAGACCGAATACAACTATCAGAGTCGCCCCATGCACATGAACAACCGCTCGTGGGAAATGAAACTCGACTACGAGAACACCATCTCGGAGGCTCTGAAACTGGAGGCAGGCTATCAGGGACGATTCTCGCATGAGAACACGCCACAGGAGTCATTCATCGACAACGAGAACTGGGACGGTCACAACGCACAGGAGGACAAACTCTATTTCAACCGATTCATCTACGATATGGACGTTCACGCGCTCTATGCGACAGCAACGATGAAGTTCGGAAAGTTCGGCGTGATGGGCGGTCTGAGAGGCGAATACTGGAAGGTGAATACCGAGAGTTACACTTGGGAGCAGGAATATGAGCCCACAGAGGCGAACAAGCCCGAACCCTTCAAGAAAGACTATCTGCAACTATTCCCATCGGTCTTCCTCTCTTATCAGATTACCGACAACGACCAATTGCAACTGAACTACACCCGTCGTCTGCGTCGCCCCTGGGGAGGTCAACTCAATTCGTTCAAGGACACGCGTGACGCAACGACAGTCTCGTTTGGTAATCCCGAACTGACGCCTGAATACTCTAACGCGTTCTCACTGAACTACCTGAAGACTTGGACCGAGCATTCGATGATGATTTCGGCTTACTACCGCCCAACGAGCGACGTGATGCAGCGAATCAGTTGGCAGAATCCCACCGACGGCCTCTTCTACACCACCAGCGAGAATGTAGCCAAGAGCCTCTCGAGCGGTGTTGAACTGACGGTAAAGAACAAACTCTTCAGTTTCCTCGACCTCACCACTTCAGCCAACGCCTATTATTACAAACTGAATGCCTTCTCCTATCTGATTGACGGACAGACCGTTACGGGCGAAGAGCAGTCGAGGTTTACGTGGAACGCGCGCATGATTGCTTCCATCATTCTGCCCTACGACCTCTCCATTCAACTCACGGGTAACTATCGTTCTCGTCGCGTCATCACGCAGGGTTACCGCAAGCCTGCCTACGGACTCGATTTCGGTCTGCGCAAGCATTTCCTCAACAAGAAACTCATGCTGACCATTTCGTGTCGCGACGTACTCGACTCTCGCCGTTGGGAGAACATTACCGAAAGCGATACGTTCCTGCGTCATCAGTTGAATCGTCGCCGTTCGCGTACCGTCAACTTCACGCTGACCTATAATTTCGGAAATATGCGCGTTGACAAGAAACCCGGCGAAGAACGTAATGAGAATCAGGATGATAACGAAATGCGCGGTCCTGGAGGAATGGGCGACGATTTCTAAAAGAAGGAATCGCGAACGGGTAAATGACCAGATAATAAAAGAAGATAATGTGCAATTAGTTTCCACTAAATAAGGGAAACATAAAAGAATAATCCGCAGAGTCTGTTTTTCAGAACTGCGGATTTCTTATTGCATTGAGGAAACTCCCGAAACTGATAGCAAGGAAAGTTATTTCTTCATGCGTAGTTTATCGCCTTATCTTGGTGCAACTTCACTTTGAGCGAGCAAAGCGGCCATCCTGAAGAACTTTAGCAGTCTCCCAAACAAACCAAAGCAATACCCATCACGAACTAAGGAAATGCCCTTCTCTAACTAAAGCAATGCTCATCTCTATGTAAGGCAATCCCCTTCTCTATGAAAAGCAATGCTCAAGACAAACTAAAGCAATCCTCCCGACCCTACAGAGCAATGCTTTTGACCATAGAAAGATGTCCTTTTGACCTTAGAAAGCATTGCTTTATATAGGTATAAAGACGTGCTCTCTATGGTAGAAAGGCATGCTCTCTACAGTCTAAAGGCATGCTTTATATCAGCGTTATACGATTTTCAGACGAACGACGAAGGTGGCCGTATAGCGAGTGCCGTCGTGAACATACTGAATCGCCTGACGCACTGTATAGGTCTGACCACGTGTCAGTTTTCCCGGATATTGGCCGACGTAGCAACCGTATTTGTCGGGATAGAACTCTGCGAATATGCGGGCTGAGGAATCGTAGTTGCAGACATTGCCTGCAGCATTGAACCAGTGACCGAAGACAGTATTCGACGAAGTGGAAGTAGTCGTACCCGTATGAACGGAACCATTCGCATTGACTCCGACGAAACGCGGATTGGCCGAAGCGGTGCGTCCTACACTCTGCAATTGCTTGGTGGAAAGACCGAGCGCCTGCGAAACTGCTGCCATATCGTATTGCACTCGCGTCGACGAGTAACTCGAACCATCGTAAGCCAACTCAGCATCAATATAGACGGTCGTGTCGCAACGCTGATAATCGTCGGGATACTCTTCGAACTGGCCGTAAACATCGGTATTCTCGAAACTCACCTGATAGGGCCATTGCTCATCGTTGGAAGTATTATCGTCCCAAGGATGACGCCAATGTTCAGTGGGAGCACCCATAACGACAAAGAACAACTTCTGACAATCGGCAGGAACAGTCATTGAGGCTGTGTCCTCATTGTCGCTGAATGTGTCGCTATAGACGCTTTGTCCGTCGGCAGTATAAGCCACGAAACCATAGCGCCAACCGGCATAAGTAGTCTTGATTTTGCGATAGCCAGTGGCTCCAGCAAGTCCCTTGAAATTAGCCTTAACAACCGAACCCGCACGCGCGGTATTCAGATTAATGATGTTGTAGCCGTAGTTCTGCGGACAATAGTCTGCGTCCACTTGCCAAGCGCCGTCGCTATTCTTCGCGAGATGGCTCTGGTGCTGACCAATTCTGTGGCGAGCCTGTTCGCGAACGCCGTCGATATCCCAAGTAGCCATTCGGGCAAATCCCTCATAGAACTCATCATTGAGTTCGCTCTGGGTGAGATTGTTGAGTCGCTTATAGGTTTCCACGGGGTCTTTGGGCTTGATGGATTCGCGCCAGAGTCGGCCGATGAAGTCCTGACCGTGCTTCATGCACCAATAATCCTGTACGAAGCAATTCTGATAGCGCCAGTCTTCGTGGAGAATGTTCAGATGGCAGAGCGGCAGATGCTGCTCGAAATACTCGCCATCAGTAAACTGACGGGCGGGATAGACCTTGTAGGCTTGCCAGTTGGCACAACTCTCCCACCAACCGTTTCCACCAGAAGCATTGTCGCCATAGCCGTAGTTGTAGCCGTGACTCTGTCCGAGGTCAGCCGAAACCAGATACTGGAACGTGTGACCAATCTCGTGAGCAACAGTATGACCGCCGCGAGCGCCAATAGCACCCGGGCTCACGTGACCAATACCCGTCTTCTGATCAACGCCCGAAGCATCTGCGCGCCATTCGGTCTGATAGAGAACGTAGAGTTGAATCTTATAGCGATCGGTCGTTGACTTGCCCGGAACGAGGAATCCCAGTTCGTCGACATAGACATCCCAAATCTTCTCTGCTTGCTGCAGAACGCTCTTCGGATTGAACCGATAGCCCGAAGCAGCCCTCGTGGGGTCGCTTCCGAAACCTTTTTCCCAGAACACAACGAAGTGCTCGCTTTCCATAGAGCGCTCAAAACTCCACTGGCTACTGTTGTTGCTATAGTTGTTCGACGAATAGGTACTGGGGTGCCAGAGAATGCGGCCGGGGTTCTCAAACATGAGAGTTCCGGCAAAATTGTCACCGCCAAAGAGCGTATGTAGACGATATTCGGTGTAGCCTTTGGAGAGAGAGGACCGATAGAGCGTGAGCACAGGATAGAGTCCGGTGCGCGCATTCATGCGGAAAGCCACAGAATCTTCGCGGACTATCGAGTAGGACTTGTTATTCTGAAAGCGGTCGTCGAATTTCACCCACAGCGTGTCCTGAGCCAGCAGATGCGAAGCAAAGGCTACGAGCATGAAGAGAAGTATATTTCGTTTCATAAGTGTTTGCTGATTTAAATGTTACAATTCCGAAATCCAATTATTTCACGACGACTTTCCGTCCGCCAACAATATAGATTCCTTTCGGAAGCGAGAGGGGCTGAAGATTGTCCGACGAAATCGGGACCAGACGGCCTTGAAGGTCGTAGATGCGAGTATCCGAACTTACCTGACTCCGAACATCGCGAATGGCGTCGACCATACGCTTCTCAATGCGAATGCCGGCAATCTCGCTAACATCGTAGAGATGGCCGTTGATGAGCATCTGCCCTTGCTTGTGATAGAGCATGGGAGCGGCAACTGTAGAGTCGTTCGTAAGCATGACGCTCTCCGTCTGACCCGAAGTGAGCGTTGCAACGAGGAAGGTAGCCTCAACCTCATCTGCCCTGACCACCTGTGCAGAAAGCAAAAGCGCAACGGCTAATGCAATTATTAATCGTCTATTTCTCATAATGACATTATCTCCTTATTTATAATGTATATTCTGATAGTTCTATCTAATCGGGAGCAAAGTTAGTGATTTTTTGTGAAAATTGCAGCGATTTTTCCTGTTTTGTTTTGCTATGGTTCGGATTTTCAGTAACTTTGCAGCGAAAGAGAAAACAACCTATTAGAAACTGGACATTAAATAGCATTTTAAAAGAAATGAGAACAAAGCAATTTTTGATTGGAATATTAATGGCTTTCGGTATGGTGCTCCCGTCTTTCGGACAACTGACCGTAACCACTGACAGCCGTTTTGTACGCGGTGCAACATTGGCATTCGGTCGTATGACTGTCTCGGGCGTCAGTTCTTCTGACATCGCTGAGCAGGGTTTCTGCTATAGTACTGAGACCAACGAGCCAACTGTCAACGACCTGACGGCTACTGACTATATCACGAACAGTGGCCGCATTTACGAGTTGAAGGACCTGACGCCTGCCACGAAATACTACATGCGTGCCTACGCTAAGACGAAATCGGGCGAGGTGGCTTATGGCGACGTGATTAAGTTCTACACCATTCCTCAGGGCAATATCACCTGGAATTTCCACAATAAAGGCGATGCTGCCACAGAGGCTCGTATCACCAATGCAGTGAACGAGGCCATCAGTTATTTCAACAGCATGACTTCTGTGGTGAAGACGTTCGACATTACTTATAGCGCTGGAACTCCCACTGCCGACTGCAACTATACTTCGCAGCCTTGGATGAACGTGGGTCCGAACACGTCCTATCAGCGTTGTGGAACCATCATGCACGAAATGCAGCACGGTCTGGGTCTTATCCCCTATAGCACGCAATGGTACTATTCGGTGCTTCGCGAGAAAGTCGACGGAAGCGGACGTGGAACTGGCCATTGGCTGGGCGACCGCGTGAGCGAGGCTCTTCGTTTCTGGGACAACAACACCACAGAGCAACTCAATGGTGACTATCAGCACATGTGGCCCTATGGCATCAATGGTGCTCACGAGGACAATGGCCAGCCTTCTCTCTATCTGGCTAACGCTATGCTCTGTCAGGCTTTGGGTGAGGACGGACTCGAACACACCAGCAATCACTTTGCCGATCCCTATTATTCGCTGGATCAGGAAGATACCATCAAATACTACCTGAAGAACGAGAACGAAGACAGAGGTTTCTATACTTCGTTCCTCGTAGTGAACGAAAGCGGCTCGCTAGAGTGGAAGGAAATTGCCGCAGACGAAATTGCTAATCACGACGAGGCTGCGTGGTATGTGACCTTCACTCCCGAGAATCAGTTCTATCAGTTCCGCAATGTCTCTACTGGTCGCTATCTGTCGTTGTCGGGTCAGACAACGGGAACAGTGACAAGCCTCTCTGGCAACACCGATTTCCATCTGATGAAGGCACGTGTTGACGCAATCGACACAAAGACCGACAATCCCAATCCTCGTGGCTACTGGATGCTTCATCATGCAGCAAGAAACCCTCGTGGACTCGCTGCTGGTGCCAATGGAGTCGTGAATACGGAGGTTCTGGATTTGAGAAATACTGCAACTTCGCAGCGCTGGCTCATTCTCACGGCTGAACAGGTGGACGAGTTCGATAAGGTTGGTCTGAGTGCTTTCCGCGCTCGTGTAACCGACATTCTTGACCAACTGAAGGAATTGCGCAGCGTTCCTCACACTGAGAATACTGACGGAACCGATGCCTCTCTCGACGAGACGATTGCCGAGATTGAGGCCGCTGCCGCTAATGCCAAGACTGCTGTTGAGGTCGCTAATCTTGTGGAGAAAGCGCGTCAGGCTGAGTTCGACTTTCTGAGCAATGCTACTCCTTCCAATATGGATCAGCCCTTCAACGTCTCGCTGCTCCTTACTGATGCAGGTATGGATGCTGCCGACGGTTGGGTTGGAGTGCCCACTCTGAACTACTCGTGCGGAGAATTCTACGAGACCAATTTCAACATGTATCAGATTATCGAGAATCTGCCCGCCGGAACCTATCAACTCAAGGCACAGGGCTTCCAGCGCCCGGGTCGTCCGGAGGTGGCTTACAGCGCTTGGGAGAGAGGTTCTTCACGCGTGACGGCTTATCTCTATCTCGGCAACAAGTCGGTTCGTCTGGCTAACATCTGCAGTGAGGCACGGACCCGCAAACTGGGCATTGGCGACGAAAGCGCTGTTGGCGAAGAGGGTTCACTCGTCTATATTCCCAACGACATGCAGTCGGCTGCCAACTACTTCAAGAGAGGTCTCTATGAGAATGAGATTGCCGCCGAACTCGCCACAAGTGGCGGAGAACTGAAGGTTGGCGTGCGCTGCAATACGAAGAACGAATACTACTGGGCTTGCTTCGATAACTTCCGCCTTTACTATTATGGTACTATCCCTGCCGATGACGTTTTGGGCATTGAGACCACGCCTGAGGTGCAGACTAACTCAGCCGATGCTCCCATCTACGACCTCAGCGGTCGCCGAGTGAATGCAGACAATCTTGGTAAGGGTATCTACATTCAGAACGGCAGGAAGTTCATCAAGAAATAGTCAACGCAACACGCATGCAGAGTATCAAGAATATAGTCTTCGACCTCGGTGGAGTTCTTGTGGGCCTCGATGGTTCCAAAAGCATCGAGGCCTATGATAAACTCGGCTGTCAGGCCGTCAGCAAATATATTGAGGAGCATCGGACGGAAGACCTCTTCTATCGCATTGAACTCGGACTTATCAGTACGCACGACTATTGTGAGGAAATCCGACAGATGACAAATACTCATGCCACCGATGAGGAAATGATTCAGGCGTGGAACCTCCTGCTGACGGAACTCTCGACTCTGCGTCGCGAGAAACTGCTCAGTCTGCGCCAACAGGGCTATCGTCTCTTCTTGCTCAGCAACACTAACGACATGCATTGGCAACACTGCGCCTCAAACCTTTTCGGCAATGAGGTCGTAGACGCTTTCGACCAAATCTTCCTCTCCTACGAGATGAATCTGTCAAAGCCCGATGCAGCCATCTTCAGTGCCGTTATCAACGAGGCAAATCTGCTGCCCAGTGAGACGCTCTTCATCGACGACAACCGGCAAAACATCGAGGCTGCGGCCTCACTTGGAATCCACACCTATCTGAATACGTCCATTGATAATTGGGTCGAAGAAATCGACTCATTATTATAAAAGGTAGAAGGAGGAATCCTTTCTGCCACACAAACTGAATAAGAATGAAAATGAAGAAAACAATATTGACAGCGCTTGTGCTTCTTTCTTTCGCGACGGGAGCCAGAAGCCAGTTTCGGGTGAATATGGGCAACGACAGTCCTATCCGTAAACTTCAGATAGCCGAAATGGCCATCACGAATCTTTATGTGGACACGCTCTCGGAAGAAAAACTCGTTGAGGACGCCATTCGGGGAATGCTCGAGAAACTCGACCCCCACTCTGCCTATTCTACCGCTAAGGAAACCAAGTCGATGAACGAGTCGCTACAAGGTTCGTTCGAAGGAATCGGCGTGCAGTTCAATATGATTGAGGACACGCTTCTGGTGATTCAGCCCGTCGTCAACGGACCTTCGGAGAAAGTTGGAATTATGGCTGGCGACCGCATCGTCACTGTGAACGATTCGTCTATCGCTGGTGTGAAAATGTCGAAGGAAGAGATTATGAAGCGTCTTCGCGGCAAGAAGGGCACAATGGTGAAACTCGGCATTGTGCGCAGAGGAATTGCCGACCAACTCACATTCATGGTGAAGCGCGACAAGATTCCTGTTCACACGCTGGACGCCTACTATATGATTCGCCCAAATATCGGCTATATCCGCATTGGTTCTTTCGGTGCAACTACCTATCAGGAGTTCATTGAGGCCCTCGACACGCTCGAACATCAGGCTCAGGGCCAACTCGCCGGCCTCATTCTCGATCTTCAGGACAATGGTGGCGGCTATCTGCAGGCAGCAGCACAGATTGCCAACGAGTTCCTGCAGCCAGGCGACATCATCGTCTATACTGAAGGACGTGCGACACCTCGTCAGGATTTCCGCGCTCAGGGCTCAGGTCGTCTGCGCAACGGAATTCCCGTAGCCGTATTGGTGAACGAATATTCGGCTTCTGCTGCAGAAATCGTCACGGGCGCACTGCAGGATCAGGATCGCGGTCAGGTGGTCGGACGACGCACCTTCGGCAAGGGACTTGTTCAGCGTCCCATCGAATTTGCCGATGGCTCAATGATGCGACTTACCGTTGCTCACTACTACACGCCTTCAGGTCGATGCATTCAGAAACCCTATGTGAAAGGAGAGAAGCGCGAATACGAAGAAGATATTGAGAAACGATTCAAGCACGGAGAACTGTATTCTGTCGACAGCATTCATTTCGACGATTCCCTTCGCTACGAGACTATCCGACTTCATCGCACCGTCTATGGTGGCGGCGGAATCATGCCCGATTTCTTCGTGCCGCTCGACACAATGCAGTACACGAAGTTCCACAGACAACTTTCAGCCAAGAGCATCCTCATCAATTCGAACCTTCGCTATGTCGACAAGCACCGCAAGTCGCTGCAGAAGCAGTATCCCACCTTCGAGGCTTTCCAGAAGGGATTCGAAGTGCCACAGTCCGTCATCGACGAAATGGTGAGCGAAGCAGAAAAACAAAATTTGAAACCGAAAGACGATGAGGAACTACGTCAGAGCATACCGATGCTGAAGGCGCAATTCAAGGCGCTTGTGGCTCGTGATCTTTGGGATATGAGTGAGTATTTCGCCATCATCAACGAACAGAACCACATCGTTCAGCGCGCCCTGCAGATTATTGCCCCACAGTAATCGCGTCGAGGAACTGCTCAACAATCTTGAGCATATCGACGGGCAGATACTCCAGTGCGCGGTCGGTCATCCATTCGGGAATTTGATAGCAGGCCTCAGCCATTGAACAGGCAATGGTGGCCTTAGTATCGGTGTCGCCTTGAGCCATCACCGCGTTGCGAAGCGTGCCTTCAAAATCGTTGGCATCAAGGAAGCAACGCAGAGCCCAAGGCACTGTTTCCTCACAAATGGAATCGAAATGACCCAAGCTTCCAATGCGCATGATGTCGCGAAGAGGCGGTATCTTGTATTCGAAATTCTTCAGCACTGCACTTTCCACTTCTTCCTTCGTCAGACGACAAGTACGAAGCCAGTAGATAATGGTTGCTACGCACTGAGCGCCGCGAATGCCTTCTTTGTGGCAATGGCTCACCTCAGCACTTCGCTTGGCCTCTTCCAACACTTCCTCATAGTCATTCACTAACCATCCTACCGAACTCACTCGCATTGCCGAACCATTGCCCTTTGAAGCCTGAGGCAGATGGTTCTTCTCTTCGAGCCACTTCAGGAACATTCCACCATAACCACCTTTCGGATTCGGATAGCGGCTGCACCAGTCGACCAGTGCGTCGCGATAATCACGACCATTGAGCAAGGCATCGGTAATGGCTACGGTACAAATTGTATCGTCAGTGAAATCGCAGTCATCAGTGAACAACTCAAAACCCTTCGTAGGCTGCTCGTCGAATTCAAAACGCGAACCTACAATATCTCCGATAATGGCACCAAGCATAATGAAATGTTTTTAAGTTTAAAAGATGGGTTAGTTAAATCTCGCAGCGACGAGTCTTCATCTGAAGTACTCCCTCCGAGAATCGAACTCGGATCTAATCTTTAGGAGAGACTTGTTCTATCCATTGAACTAAGGGAGCCTACCAGTTCCGGCAAAAGGGCATCTGGTTTCCTCCAAACCAAGACTCCTCCTGCTTTCGTGCCGCAAAGTTACGAAAAAATGAGCGCCAAACAAAAAGAATTGTTTCTTTTTTTACGCATCTCCGCTAAAAATGCTATCTTTGCAGAAAGTTTTAAGGAGGACCAAGAAATGAAAACAAACAGAATACTACTTACGCTATTCCTTCTCCTGAGTGTCGCCTGTGCCAGCAATGCACAGTACATTCGGAGCACGACGAACTCCATCATACTTCGTGTTGACAATGACGGAACCGTTCGCCGCTCTAATAATTCAATCATTGCACGAATCGACCGTAATGGCTACATCAAAAGCCCCAACAACAGGCCACTCTTGAAAATGGAAAGCGACGGCCATTTCCGTATGCCGAACAATAGACTCATCGGTCAAATCGATTCCTATGGCTACGTCCGCAACATCAATAATTCGATGTTAGGCAAAGTCTCCGACGATGGCGTTGTCCGCGACAAGAATAATCACATTCTCGGCTATGCACAAGGCGTTCCCAGGAATTTCGCGGCTGTCTATTTCTTCTTCAACTGCCTGGAGGACCAATTCTAATACACATTATTTATGAAACTGATAACTGGAGAATTTGAAGAGGAACTGCGATTGCAGTTCGCACCCGCTATCAGGGCTGGATTCCCAAGTCCTGCTGAGGACTATATGAACGATAGTCTGGACTTCAATCGCGACCTCATCCGACATCCCGAGGCAACATTCTACGGACGTGTTGAGGGCGAGAGCATGATTGGATTGGGCATTAACGATGGCGATATTGCCGTCATCGACCGAAGCATTGAAGCGGAACACGGCGATGTGGTCGTTGCGTTCATCAACAACGAATTCAACGTGAAACTGCTCGACCTGACCCATCAGAAAGAAGGATTCATTGAATTGCGGTCGGCTAATCCCAAGTTTCCTTCGTTCCGAATCGACGAAGAAGACCAATTTCAGGTTTGGGGCGTAGTCATCTGGACCATTAAGAAGTGGAAATAGGCCCGGCTATCAAGAAAAGGAAATAGGCAATTTCAGTTATGTACGGCATCATCGATTGTGACAATTGCTACGTGAGTTGCGAGCGAGTGTTTCGTCCCGATCTCGAAGGCAAACCCGTTGTTGTGTTGAGCAACAACGACGGTTGTGTTGTGGCACGATCGAATGAGGCAAAGGCTATGGGCATCAAGGAGGGAATTCCTTTCTACCAGTTGGAAGAGCAGTTCCCTAACCAGAAGATTGCTGTGTTCAGTTCCAACTACGAACTCTATGGCGAACTCACTGCCCGTGTAGTGAACATCATCAGTCAGGAGGCTCCTGCCTATTTCCGCTATTCCATCGATGAATGCTTCGTCTATCTCGACGGAATGGAGAACGTGAATCTTCAAAAATGGGGCGAGAATCTTCATCGCCGCATCAAGAAATCGGTGGGAATGCCTGTGAGCATCGGACTCGCTCCAAACAAAACGCTCGCGAAGATTGCTGCAAAGTTGGCGAAGAAATATTTGGTCTACCGTCATTGCTGCATCATTGACAACGACGCCAACCGAATTGCTGCACTGAAATGGCTCCCAATCGAAGATGTCTGGGGCATTGGTCGCCGTTATGCAGCACGTTTGCAGTCATTAGGCTGCAAGACTGCCTACGATTTTGCAACACATCATCCAGAATGGGTGCAGATGACGTTCAACAACATCAACATTCTCCGAACTTGGCGAGAACTGAAGGGTGAAGACTGCGTGCCAAACGAGGAATTGGCAAAGAAAAAGAGCATCTGCACCAGTCGTTCGTTTAATGGAATGATTAGCGATTTCAACACGCTCCGCACTCAAGTTGCCAATCACGCTGCACGCTGCGCGGAGAAACTGCGGAAGCAAGGTACCGTTGCCTCAGTCGTAGGAGTGTTGCTTTCAACCAACCGATTCCGGGAGGATTTGCTGCAATATTGGAACTTTCAGGAAACACGTCTGGTTACTCCCTCCAACTCTACGACTCTCATCGTTCAGGCCGCCACAGAGGTGCTCCACAAGATTTTCAAACAAGGCTATCAGTATAAGAAGGCTGGCGTCATCGTAATGGGAATCTCGCCCCAGTCACCACTTCAGCAAGACCTTTTCGATATCAATGCAGAGCAAATAGAAAAATACAGACGCTTAGATGCAGTTGTCGACCGCATCAACAAACTGAATGGCTCCGAGACTATCGTCATCGGTTCTCAGCAATACACACAGAAAGACGGAAAAGGCAAAGCCGACGTCTTCGCCAACGCCATCAAACACGACCACAAAAGCAAGAACCCCACTACTCGTTGGGCAGATATTATCAGACTGAAATAGCAACCAGTTCTTCCCTACCCGACAGATTATTCCTTTCGACCCCAAAAAGCACATCCCCTGACCATACAAAGCATATCTTTCTACCTTAGAAAGCTCACCTTTTGACTATAGAGAGCATACCTTTATATACCTACAAAGCATACCTCTGTATGATAGAAAGGACACCTCTGTATGGTAGAAAGGACACCTCTCTAACGTAAAGAGGGTACCTTTATACAAACCTCCACTTTTGCCCCGTTTCCAAGCGAACATCTCACCCAACGAAAACAACCTCGTCACCTATTGTTTGAAAAGTCGCAAAAAACTTTTTTCGCAAAAAGACCTACCAACCTACCATGACCCCTCTCAAACGCTCTCTACCAAAGGGTTTAGACGATGGTAGGTCTTCCGACAACACCTACCATAGACCTACCATATTCAAAAGTAAAAAGGTAAAAGGGTAAAAAAGTAAAAAGGAAGAGGTGCAAAATTCCAACAGATTGGATATCAGGTAGTTATAAATTTTTGCAACACTATTTCCCCCAACCTACTCCCCCCATCACAAATAGTTTCTTGCCCTTGCCCGATGGTAGGTGTATGGTAGGTGTATGGTAGGTCTCAACAAAAGACCTACCATGCCCTCAGCCCTTTATTCATCGGGGTTTGCGAGGGGTTATGGTAGGTCGGTAGGTGTTTGTGAAAATTCTGTCTGTATCCGTCAATTTCTTATTCCCAGATACTCTTGAGGGGCCAGATGTTGAGACTATAGTTGGTGCCTGCTTGCTGACTGAACAATTCGAGTCCGGTTTGGTCGTCGGCAGCGAAGGTTGCAAAGGAGAATACGCTGATGCCATCTTCCGAGAAAATCTCTACGCTACATTTGTCGACAAAGATACGCAACTTCAACTTGCCGTCAACAGGAGCCACCTTTGCATGACTGGTGTGCTCGAACTTCTCCATATCGAAATCGGCAACCTGAGTGCGGTCTGCCACGAGCGAATGGCTGTCAGCATCGTATGTAATCACCATCTTTCTGCCACCACCAACACACAGATTCATCCCGAAAGTGCTACCGGCGGAAGCATCGAAGCAGATTTCCGCCTCATAGACATTCGACAGTTGACTGACGTTCTTGATGACAGTCCGACCCGCCTTCAATTTGCCACTATAGTGCTGCCTCTGTCCTCTCAGCGAGAGCAAATCCTGCTTCGGCTTCTGCGATAGGCGCCAACCTGCAGGCGTCTCTCGCAGCGACAACTCACGCGGCACCGACCAGAATCCTTTGCCATAGGTCATTGGCAAATCGCGGCAATAGCGCCAGTTAGACATCCACCCTATTGAGTAGACCTTTCCGCCAAGCACGCCGTCGAAATCCTTGATGGTGCGTGAGGCATAGAAATCGGGACCACAGTCAACATACACTCCCGTTTCGTTCTTCAATCCTTCGGCATGGAACGTTTTCCCGTCGAAGTCGCCTACAAAATATTGCTCGTTATCCCAGTCGACCGATACCACCAGCACCCACTTCTCCTGTCCTTTCTTCGGCCCGTTCTCAATTTTCAGTTTGAAGAAATCGGGACATTCGAAGCAACGATAAGTACGACCGGCAGGACCGAAGTCGCTGAGCCACGTCCATTGTTTCAAGTCTTTTGAAGCATAGAAAGCCACCTTGCTCTCCAGCGTCTTGCTGACCACCATAAGCCACTGACCAGTCTCCTCGTGCCAGATGATGGTTGGGTCGCGGAAATCCTGATAGCCAATGTCCAACACAGGATTCCCGTCGTAATAACTGAACGAGCGTCCGTGGTCGTGACTGATAGTAAGTCCCTGCGACTGATTCTTGCGCACTTCGTCGTGGAACGTTAGACAGGCAATATAGGCATCACTACCGAATCCAGCCGTATTCTGCGGATCGGCCACCACGCAGCCAGTCCAGCATCCCAGCCCTTTAGGCACATTCTTGTGTACCATGCGACTCACCTCGTTGAAATGAATCAAGTCGGCCGATTCAGCACAGCCCCACCAATAACAATGATATTTTCCCTCATAGTAGAGGAAGCCACAGGGGTCGCTAATCCAGCCCCGACGCGCACTGAAATGATATTGGTTGCGATAGTGCTCATGATAGAGCGCGGCACTATCCTCCTGAGCGCCAGTGGGCTGTGAAAAAGATTCTGATGGCAGTGAGGCTGCCATCAGAATGATTGTCGATATGATAAAATATCGGATGATTGTCATACTGGAATCCATTTAGTTTTTGTCGCTGTAGGGTGTTATTAATAGGCCGAAACCTTCACATTGCTGACCGTAACATCACCACCATAACTATTTATCGACCAGTAGTTCTTGTAGATGCCGTAGATGCGCTGAGTGTAACCATAGACACCGTTGATGTACATCGTCACTACAGAATTGTCGGTATAGATGGAAACATTGTAAACATTGTCGGCAGGACGCGGGAATATGTATCCGTCGATACCCTCGATGAAGCCCTTGCCCTCACTGCCTTCCTGCTCGAAGTTCACCTTGCGACGACCGTTGGCCCACTCAGGGTTGACCACCATCGTGTAGTACTTTGTGGCATCAATGCCGCGACACAAAGAAACACCGAACTTATCGCCTTCGCCAGCAGTAGTCACCGTAAACGTGATGTGGTTGTGGTTGCCCAGGCGGTTGAAAAGCACATAAGCATTGTCGCCCGACAGTTTTCCGTTGGAATAACCTTTGCTGTCCATAACCTTTGCTTCGACAGGCGTGCTGTATTTCTCAGCCATTGCAGGAACTTCACCAATGGTGAGTGTGCCGTTTTCGTGCTGGATGAGTTTGTGGCATACAAGTGCTCCCGACCAGTTGGGCTCACCATTAGCGCCTACAGCGATGTTCTTGTCGTGATAGGTAGAACCTGTGCGATAGGGACACCATCCCCAGATGTAGCGATTGGTGCCATCGGAGGCAGTTTTTCCAGCATAGAAAGCGCGGCTGTCGAGAACACCCTCCTTATCGTCTTTCGGCCAGTTGGCACCCGGATCGCCGAAGCAATTGCGCAGACCCTCAAACGAGTCAGCCATCATATACTTCACCTTACGACTCCAACTTGTGGGATAGCCCTCGCTGTAGACGAAGTACCACCAGTTGCCCATCTTGAACACGTCGGGGCACTCACACATGCGGTCCCACACCATGTTGAAACCACCCTCACAGGTCCACTCCTTCAGGTCTGACGACTTGAAATAGGCAAAACGGTTCTTGCTGACGATGACCATATAGTAGGTGCCGTTTTCCTCAAAGATCTGTGGATCGCGGAAGTCTGTACCAGAGAAGCCATAGTCGGGTCCGTTCAGACGCCATGCACGGTCTTTCGTCCAAGTCTTGAAGTCGGGCGAAGTAGCACGCATCACCACCTGGCGGTTGGTGCATCTTGCGTTTTCACCTGTGTAATAGATATAATAGAGGTTGTCCTTCTCGTTATACACGCAGCAGCCCGTACCGATGGCGGCATCCTGCTGATCGACATTGGTTCCAGCGGGGATAATCTCGCCCAGCGACTCATAGTTGCAACCGTCTTTCGTCGTCACAGCCCAGATGGGATGATAGAACTCATTATTGTTGTTATAGTCCTGCAGATAGAGCACCTTGAAGTCTCCTGTCTTCTTATCGAAGAAAGGCATCGGGTCGCCAATACGTCCAAGTGCATGCTTATAGTAGGTGGAGAAAGCATCCTCGACATCGTCGTTCACAGTCGTGAGCGTCTCAGCAGTGCCTGCCCAGTCCTTCTGGGCATCTCCAACAAAATCGTCGTCGCTGCAAGAAGCGAGTGTGGCGGGTGCTGCGACAAAGCCACAGCACACTAAACCGGCCACAAATAATTGCTTGATAGTATTCATAGTGGGAATATTATTTCGTTAAATAGTTGAATGCATTCTGAGTGATGATGGATATGTTCTTATGGAACTTCTCCACATAGCCAGCCTCATAAGTGTAAGAGTACCAGTCGTAGCAGCCAGAGCCGATGCAGATGATGCCGCCCTTGCCGTCGTGTGCAGGATACTCCCATGCTACCACGGCTCCGTCACCGCCGACACCCAGGATCTTTCCACCTGTGCGGGCCTCCCAAGCAGCGTGGTTGTCGTAGCCTCCCCAGTCGGTACCGATATGATACTGAGCCGTGGAGTTAGTGATGTGGTAACCGGCATCGGTACAATAAACTTCCTGAGCGTTATCGCCAGCAACGAGGTTCTGCCATAGTGGATGACCGTTCTGTCCGTCGAAGATGCGGAATGTCCAAGGACCGCCACAAAGTTCGGCACCATCCTCATTCTGACCCCAACAGTTGTTAGGTGTGGTCCACTCGTCGTCACCGGTCACACCGATGAACGATGGCAGATTGGTAGCATAACGGGTAAGGAACAGCGATCCGCCATTCTCGTAGAAGGAGCGCAGTTGGTTCTTTGCTGCCAGAGCCTCTACGGCATTTGCAGCGAATGCATCGTGACCATCGACGCCTCCATCCTTATGATAGTGCCACCAGATAATTTTGCACTCAGAGAGATCGATTTGCTCAGACTGAATGTCTGCAAACGAAGCGTACATAGATTCTGCCACATTGGCCAGCATCCAGGAGCATGCTGTCTGAGCCTCGATGTCGAGTTTCGACATGTCAGATGCTGCTCCAACGAAGATTGCCTTAGGCTTACCGATAGCATAGACTGTAACAACATACTTATTAACGGCAGTGTTGTTGGTCACGGTATAGGTGACAGGCGAACTGAAATCGGTTGGCACGCCACTGAGCGGACTAATGCTTGCATTTGCCGAATACTCAATGGTAGGAACGATGTTCTTCACGTCAACAGATCCAGGCACATAGACGGTAATGGTCTTGTCGTCTTCATTGATGACACCTGTATAGATGTCGTTGGCAACAAACGAGAGGATTCTGGCCTCATCGTGCAGCACGGAAATGTTCCAGTCCATATAGAGGTCATTCATTCTGACGCGGATAGCCTGGGCCTCGTCCATATTGAGCACTTGTCCCTGAGCAATATCGGCCGTAGCGCCATCAGAAATCTTCAGACTTGTAACGGTCATCTTAGAGCATGGTGTTCCCTCTGGCAAGCGCACTACAATGCTGCGTGTGGCGAGGTCGATGGTGCCGGCATAGCCGTCGAGCGCAAACTCCTCAATCATGCAGTTGCCATTGAGGTCGAGACTGCAGTCGTCGTTCTTGTCACAAGCCGTGAGGCTGATCAGAGCAACGAAGGCACACATTATAAAATTATATATTGTCTTCATATTCGTTATATTTTATTCATTTACAAATGACGTCTATCGTTTTTACCAGTTACCGCAGTTTTGCTTGTAATTGCCATTGGCAGCAGAGAACTGCTGGTAAGGAATAGGCAGATACTCGTTCTTGTTGGAAGTGAATTTTGCTTCCTCATAGATGTTGCACTTCGACTTCTCGGTTGCATAGTATTCGTTGATCACCTTGTCTGCATCGCCCCAGCGTACGAGGTCGAGGAATCGCTCCGACTCCATAGCCAGTTCCAGACGGCGCTCCATTTTCACAATCTTCAGAGTCTGCTCTTTAGAGTAGGAACCCGTGTAGTTCTTGCAATACAGTTTCACACCATACTTGGAAGGATAACTGGCAATCATCTGAGTAGAACCAGCAGCACGGGTGCGGATCTGATTCACCAGACTGATGGCTTCGGTGGTATTGCCCAGTTGTGCTTCAGCCTCTGCGCGCATCAGCAGTACATCTGCATAGCGGAAGACGATGCGGTTCATCGATGAAGCCCAGAATGAACTCTTGATGAGATAAACCCCAAGTTGAGCGGGATCTACATTGTGCTTCAGTGTGACATTGTAGCCGTAAAGACCACCCGAACGACTCCAACTTGACGATTTGTCCATCATGAAATTGCTGTTGAACATATATGGCAGCCCAGGCATTCCTACGGTGAGGAAGAGACGCGGGTCAGCATTGTCGGTTGCCTTGTCGTAGTCGGACTGATTGTAACTGTCGAGAAGTGGAAGTCCGTCGGCACCTGTGCGGAAGGCGTTCACCAGATTCTGTGAAGGTTTATAGAAGTCGCATCCACCATCAGTCACATTGACAATGTTCGGACAAATCAGACCATAGCCCAGATTCAGACTGCCGTATTTTGTTCCGTCGTTGCGAGAGTACTGGATGGCCCAAAGCGACTCGCATCCGTTTTCGAACTGCTCTTCAGGACGGAAATTGTTGTGGATGTCGTTCTCCAGTCCATAACCGCCAGCCTGATAAATCTGAGGAGAGGTATATTCAACCACCTTGCGCAGATCATCCTCATTGATAGAGGTCACCTCATTCGTATTCTCGTTGTCCTGACGATAAGCCTTATAGAGATAGACCTTAGCGAGGAAAGCGGCGCAGGCAGCCTTTGTTGGACGGCCCTTGTCTTCCTGAGTAACGGGCAACACGTTGTAAGCCCATTCAAGGTCTTCGGCAATCTTTGCCCAACCCTCGTCATTGGTAAATTCAGTATTCGAGATCTGTCCGTACTCATCGTAGGTTAGGTCGGTACGCAGCACGAAAGGAATCTTCTTGAACAAACGCTTCAGTTGGAAATGAGCATAGGCGCGCAGGAATCTAAGTTCTGCCAAACGCTGCTGCTTCATAGTGAAACTGTCATCGCAGTTCTCAACAACATGCAAAGCGGCATTGACGCGAGAGAGTGAATTGTAGAGACGAACCCAGATATCGTTCAGGTTCCAGTTAGTGGTCAGGATTCCCTGCGACACTTCCAGTTGGTGGAACACATCACCATCGTTGGTGGTAGAACCGCCTTTGTAGGCATCATCACTGCGCACATCAAAGTTCCAAAGTGAGAAAGACGCGTTGATATCCTCGGCTGTAACAAAGATGGCATATGCTGATGTCACCTGTTTGTCGGCATAGGCAGGAGTATTCACCTGCTCGTCGGAAAGAGTGCCTTGTGGCACCTGCTCGTCCAGGAAGTCTGAACATGAACTTGCCATAATGGCAACCATCAGGACAAAAAGGGATTTTATTATATTATTAAATGATTTCATAATCTTGCAACTTTTTAGAATGACACATTAAGACCAAATGTTACGTTGAGCGGAATAGGATAGCCGAATGTGGGCACTTCAGGATCTACGCCCGAATAGTCGTTGCTCTTGATGCTAAACAAATTCTGGGCTGAAACATACATACGCAGACGCTGCATATAGAGTTTCTTGACAAGACTCTGGGGGAAGTTGTAACCGAACTGAATGGTACGCAGTTTCAGGAACGAACCGTCTTCCACATAGTAAGAAGACACGCGTGTCTCGTTGTTGGTATCCATTGTAGTAAGGGCTGGAATCGTGGAACCCGTATTAGTGGGTGTCCATGCGTCGAGCACCCTGATGCCCTTGTTCAGGTTAGGCACGTTGACACCTGCCCAAAGATCAGTCTGACGCTTGTAATCGATTGTAATGACGTCTGCGCCCTGCACACCTTGCCAGAACATAGTGAAATCGAAGTTCTTATACTGCAGATAAACATTCAAGCCATAGGTGAAGTCTGGAGTTGGATCATAAATCCAGTCCTGGTCGGCCTCGGTGATGATGCCATCGTTGTTAAGGTCGAGGAAACGCATACGACCTACTCCAGCACCCTCCTGCTTGGCGTGATTGTCTATCTCCTCCTGATTCTGGAAAATACCGTCGAAGATATAACCTACTTGTGCTCCCATAGGATGGTCTACAACACTCATGACACCATTACCACCGAATGTGCCTCGTGCAGCAATCGTCTCCGGCAGTTTAGTAATCTTATTCCGGTTGGTTCCGATATTACCCGTGATGTCGTATTGGAAGTCGTTCTTCTTGCCACGCAGACCGAGTGTGAGTTCAACACCGCGGTTGAGCATCTCGCCCGCATTGATCCACATTGCACTACCCTCACCCATAATACCTACACCTGGCATGTTGACAAGGATGTCGGTTGTCTTCTTGTTATACCAGTCGAAACTTCCATAGAACGAATTGCCGAAGAGAGCGAAATCAAGACCGATGTTCGTCTGGGTCGTTGTCTCCCACTTGATGTTGTCATTACCAATCTGGTTACGCTTGAAACCACTATCGAGGATGTGTCCACCATTGGTACCCTGAATGTCATAACCTGTATTATATGAATCACCTCCAAAATTGAGGCTACCAGTGGTTGTGTAGAGGGTGTAGCGGGCCGTATTGGAAATTTCCTGGTTACCGGTCTGTCCCCATGAAGCACGAAGTTTCAGATTATCAAGCCAAGAGGAAGTGCCCTTCATCCAATTTTCCTCACTGATGCGCCAACCCAAAGATACTGATGGGAAAGTACCATATTTATTATTCTTACCGAAACGGCTTGAACCATCGCGACGTACAGTGACCGAAGCCAGATATCTGTCGGCATAGGTATAATTGATTTTACCAAAGAAAGAAACGAGTGAGAATCCCGAACCTGAACCGTAGGCCTTATCTGTTCCCTCAGCACCAGCGCTTGGCCACATGTAATCGGTGTTCAGCACATCATAGTTCTGACGATAACCCGAGAACCAAATATCGTCCTGACGGTTAAGTTCCACACCCAGCAGAGCATCTGCACGATGTTTGCCAACTTCCAGATTATAGGATGCTACGGCATTCCACATCCACTTCATCCAATGCTCCTGTTTGGCCTCCACACCATTTTCGTCTCTTCCCACATTACCGTTGGGAATAGGATAGGTGAAGAAGCGCTGCTGCTTCTGACTGTAGTCGATACCAAACGTAGTGCGAAGGTTGAAACCTTTGAACAGGGCAAGGTTCACATGAACATCACCGAAAGTACGCCAGTAGTTGTAGCGGTTGTCGCCATTGCGCGAGAGTGTTGATAGTGGGTTCTCGCGGTCGGCATAACCACCTGTAAGGTTGGCATATTCACCAACTGTATTATAAATAGGATAATTAGGATTAAACTGCAATGCATTCTCCAAGAATCCGCCAGGTGCACCAACTTCGCTTGTGCGGTTGAGAGTAAAGTTTTCACCAATGGTGAGCACGTCGCCTATCAGTTTATACTCAGTGTTGATACGAGCAGAAAAACGTTCGAAGTCGGAGGTCTTGATAATGCCAAGATTCTTGTAGTAACCAACAGAGAAGAAGGCCGAACCGCGCTCGTTGCCATTGCTTACACTGAGATTGTAGTTCTGTACAAGACCTGTACGGGTAGACTCGTCAAACCAATCAGTATTGGCTGCTTCAACCGTATTCGAAGCATCCAGATACTTGCTCATGATAATTTTGTTGAGTTGAGGATTGCCTTGCTGATCGTATCCCCAATCGAACGAATAACCGAGATTATTGTTGTTCGGATCCAGATTGTCGTTAACACGAGCCTGCCAGAATGCCTGCCCCCACTGCTCAGCATTGAGTACCTTCATGCGATGCGCATACATTGAGGCTGCAATACTTGCATCGAAATCTACTCTCACCTTACCATCCTTACCTTTCTTGGTAGTAATGATGATAACACCATTGGCAGCGCGAGAACCGTAGATAGAAGCAGAAGCAGCATCCTTAAGCACTTGAATTGACTCAATGTCGTTGCCGTTCAACTCATGCATTCCTGCCTTTGTTGGAACACCATCGATAATGTAAAGTGGATCGTTATCGTTGAGCGTTCCGTTACCACGAATACGTACTGTGGCTGCACCCGAAGGATTACCATCTGCCGAGATGTTCATACCAGGAACACGTCCCTGAAGTGCTTTCATGGGGTTGTTCTCGTTTTGCTTCTGCAGTTCGTCAACGCTAACAACGCTGACTGCACCCGTCAGATCGGCCTTGCGCTGCGTGGTATAGCCTGTCACGACAACCTCGTTGAGCGCCTTGGCATCTTCCTGCAAGAGAACCTTCATGTTAAGACTGGCTGGCACCTCTTGAGTGGTGTAACCCACATACGAGATGACCAGAATTGCTCCAGACTGAACTTTTAGTCTGAAGTTTCCATCGAAATCGGTAACGACACCATTGGCCGTGCCTTTTTCCATCACGGTAGCGCCGATGACCCCCTCGCCGGTCTCATCGACTACGGTTCCATTGATTTCCGTTTGCGCGTACATAAAAGATGTACTCGCAAAAATGAGCGCAATGCTCATAAGGAATCTTCTTAGTTTTTCCATTTACTTTTCCGTTTAGAGTTGTTTTCAAAAAAATCTGTTGCAAATTTATCAACTCTAACCGCAAAAGACTATTAATTATCGTTCGTTGACTAGCAAAAATGTTACGTGAAACAATCGTTGAATATAAAGGTCTTTTCGTTGAATCCCTTTAATTTACATTTTTATCAGTTTCCTATGCGCAAATCCATCGGCAACTTGCCATATTGTTCACGGAAACATTTCGAAAAATAGCCTGGTGTGTTGAAACCCACCTCGAACGCAATTTCAGCAACGGTCTTTGTTGTTGTGCCCAACAGTACATAAGCCTGCTGAAGCCGTATCTGTCGCAACAGTTCAACGGGTGACAACCCGGTGATGCTCTTCACCTTTCTATATAGTTGTACACGACTCAATCCCACCTCTTCGCCCAAATCGTCCATCTTCAGATTTGGGTTCGACATGTTCTTGCGTATCGCCTCATTCAGTTTTTCTGCAAAAAGCATATCCTGAGAGTTAAGCGCTGGGGCCATCTCCTGTTTATCAGTGAACATTTCCTGCACTTTCCTCCTGCTGGCATCAGCATAGAAAAGCGTCTGCTCCTCATTCATCGACTGACGCTTGCGTATAGTCTTACGAGTCTGTATATATGCTCTCCAAGCCAAAATGAAGGCTGCAATAAGCACAGCAATGCAAATCAGACTGGCGATAAGCATCTTGTGCTGTGAATTGTAAAGACCAAAATAGTTCTCCAGTTTGTCGTGAATGGTAATAAGATGATCATTCTGACGAATTAGTTCGCGACTGTTCAGTGCAGTGATTTCAACATTTTCGGGTGTAACCATCATACCCTGAAGTTTATTCTCTCGCTCATACTTCTCCCCAGTCAGTATGTTCAGCGCCAAACGAACAATCTCCTCGCCATGTGTGGGGTAGACATAGGTGCCATGCAACGAACCTTGTTGTATATAGGCAATGCCCTCTTCGGGCATACCGTCGATACCCAGAATCTTCACCTGTTCGCCGAGTCGGGCTTTCTTCACGGCACGAGAAACCCCCGTCGTCATTCCATCATTATGACAGAACACGATGTCGGGCACATGATGCTTCTCTATCTGTTGCATAAAAATCTTGTAGGCATTATCAGATGTCCAGTCGCCCTCTACGCAGATGTAATCATATTCCTTCTGGCTCTGCAGCACCTGAGAGAATCCCTTGTGACGCTCCTGAGCCGGTGAAGTGCTCATGGCACCCGTTATTTCGAGTACTAAGGGCTTTCGAGCAGAATGAGCAGAACTGATGCCTTTGGCAAGTTGAACGGCATATTGCCCCACAGTTTGACCTGCTTCCACATTGTCACCACCTATGAATGCAGTATAATCAGTAGTTTCAGCCTTACGGTCGAAAAAGATAACAGGAATGCCTTTTTTCCTGACTCGATTAATGGCTGGGGTAATTGGCGCTGACTCATTGGGAGCAACGACCAACAAGTCAATACCTGCATCAGCCAAACTGTCTATCTGCTTTATCTGCTTGTTAGTATCATCATAGGATTGTGCTATTGTGACAAGGGCATTATAGTCATAAAGGTGCTGAGCAGCCAGCATCTCACGGTTTACTTTCTCACGCCATTGGCCCGATGAACATTGTGATACGCCAATATGGTATATTTTCTCTTGCTCAGAACATGAAGCCAACAAGAGAACAAGTAAAAAAGTAATTATATTTTTCATCATAAGTTAGTAGATTAATAGCCTTTGACCATCTAGTTTGTTTCATTCTCGAGTCTTCTCATTTTCTGATTACCACTCTTGAACTTGAGTTTGAAATCCTATGAAGAAGGAGAAAACGGATTGATGATGTCGCATGGTTATAGTTCTAATTGATTATTCTATAGCGATGCTGCAAAATTATGCTTTATTTTGAACATTCGCAATTTTAAAGATTATTTTTTTTCGAAATTTCGCATTTTTCACATTCTGAAGATTTTCAATCCAACTAATATTGAAAACGGGAATCGCCTAATGAGGCCGTTTTTGACTCTATTTTCCTCGTACCATAAAACAAAAAGGAACCCAGCCGTTCACTGAATTCCTTTTCACTTCTGTCGGGATGAGGCGGCATTTGGCTCAGAACTCTACGTACCATAAAACAAAAAGGAACCCAGCCGTTCACTGAATTCCTTTTCACTTCTGTCGGGATGAGGCGGCATTTGGCTCAGAACTCTACGTACCATAAACAAAAAAGGAACTCAGCCGTTCACTGAATTCCTTTTGATTTCTGTCGGGATGAGGCGACTCGAACGCCCGACCCCTACGTCCCGAACGTAGTGCGCTACCAACTGCGCTACATCCCGAAGACCTCTATGTTGCAGGGAAGAGGGACTTCCTCTACGAGAGGTGATTTTTCCAAATCGGGTGCAAAGTTACACAGAATTTTTGAATTACGTGCAACTTTTATGAAGTTTTTTTTGTTTAGCGTACGCTAAATGACCTCACTACCGAACCCTCTGATTATCATCGAAAGGTCTACAGCAATTCGGGAAGTTCAAAGAGGCGCGTGCCATTAGAACCTTTGATGAGAATATAATAGCCTTGAGGCTGCTCTTCAGCAATCGCTGCGCGCACCTCGCTGACATCATGGAACTTACGATAATGACATTTAATGTCGGCAAACTCGTCACCGACAAGCCACACTTTGTCGAAACGGCAACGCTTCAGCACCTTCACGATATGGCCATGTTCCTCACGACTGCTCTCACCAAGTTCGCGCATCTCACCGATAATTGCCATTTTCGGGCTCACCTGCATCAGGCTGAAATTGTCGAGTGCTGCCTCCATAGATGTTGGATTGGCATTATAGGCATCAACAATCAGATGGTTATGAGGAGTCTCCGTGAGTTGTGAACGATTATTCGTTGGCTGATAGTTCTCCAACGCATGACAAATCTGAGCCGGTTCAACAGCAAACTGCAAACCAACCGTAATTGCAGCAAGCACATTGTCGAGATTATAACTACCTATGAGATGAGTACTAACTTCGTACCAAGATTGCTCTTCATTACGGTCTTCGAGGTCAAGACCATTCTCACACCAGCGAAGACGCAGATAAGGATCGCAGGCAACCACCTGACCAACTACGCAACCTTCGGCATTAGCAGGATTCTGACTGTAGGGAGCAACCCAAGCAGTATCGGGAAGAATCGACACGAGATGCTCGTTATCGGCATTGATGAAGATAACGCTCTCCTGACGAGTAGCGAGGAAATCGTAGAGTTCACCCTTAGTCTGAATAACTCCCTTGAGCGAACCGAAACCCTGCAGGTGGGCCTTACCAACATTCGTGATGAGTCCGCAAGTGGGTTCTGCAGTTTCCGCCAAAGTCTTAATGTCACCTGGGTGACTTGCACCCATCTCAATGACGGCAATATCATGATCAGCATTCAGTCGGAAAAGCGTCTTTGGCACACCTACATCATTGTTGAAGTTGCCTTCAGTTGCCAAGACGTTGTATTTCTCTGCAAGCACAGCGCGTACGAGTTCCTTCGTTGTTGTCTTTCCATTCGTTCCCGTTATGGCCAAAACAGGAATCTGAAACTGGCGACGATGTTCGCGGGCAAGATTCTTGAATGTCTGCAGCACATCGGCAACAAGCAGCAGACGACCTTCCATCACGAGTTGCGGCTGATTGATTGCCACTTGTTCATCGTCAACAATAGCCAGCGCGCAACCTTTCTCCAAAGCCTGCACTGCAAACTGATTTCCATCGAAGTTTCCACCCTTCAAAGCGAAGAAAATACTGTCCTTCGGGCAGTTGCGGCTATCGGTCGTAATGACCGGGTGCTGCTGATAGAATGCATATAGTTCTTTAATATCCATGAGTTTGATTCATAAATTTTTGCAAAGTTACGAAAAATAGTTCATAGTTGATGTTCCGTAGTTCATAAATTTTTTCTATCTTTGCAGACGTATGACATACTCGATCAATGTTCGAGGCCAACTGATGGACCTGACGAAGCCGGTGGTGATGGGCATTCTGAACTGCACCCCCGATTCTTTCTATGCGGGTAGCCGAAAGCAGACGGAACGCGAGATTGCCGAACGTGCACAGCAAATAGTGGCCGAAGGCGGAAGCATCATCGACGTGGGCGCCTTCTCTACGCGACCGGGCGCTGAAGAGGTGAGTGCGGAAGAAGAGATGAACCGTTTGCAAGAAGCATTGATGGTAGTGAGGCGCGAAGTACCTGAAGCCATTGTGAGTGTGGATACTTACCGCCCGATAGTGGCTCGCCGCTGTGTGGAAGAATGGGGCGCCGACATCATCAACGATGTGTCGGAAGGTGGGCGAACAGGCATTGTAAACACGCCTATCAACGAAGAAGGTTCGATGTTTGAAACAATCGCCAAATTAGGCGTTCCTTATGTGCTGATGTCAGTGCAGCCCACAATAGAAACGATGCTACAGGCTTGGGCAGACGACGTGATGAAACTGCGGGCATTGGGACAGAAAGACATTATCCTCGACCCAGGTTTCGGCTTTGGCAAAAGTGTCGATGAGAACTATGCCGTGATGGCCCGACTGGAACAACTCTCTGTGATGAAACTGCCGCTACTCGTGGGTGTCTCACGCAAGAGCATGATCTGGAAGACGCTGGGTGGTGACGCAACAACAGCCTTGAACGGAACAACGGCTCTCCACACAATCGCCCTACAAAAAGGTGCAAGCATCCTGCGCGTTCACGACGTCAGGGAAGCCGTAGAAACTATCAAGATTGTCGGCAAGACAGCAAATAACTAACATACGTAAATACTCTATAAAATCCTAATTCAATTCACATGCCATTCGACTTCGGAATCAAAGATTTCATCGACATTCTCCTTGTCGCACTCATGCTTTACTACATCTATCGACTGATGAAGGAAAGCCGTTCGCTGAACGTCTTTATCGGCATCATGATATTTGTAGTGATTTGGCTATTCGTCAGCCAAGTGCTGGAGATGCGTCTGATGGGCTCGATTCTCGACAAGTTGGTCAGCGTGGGTGTGATAGCCCTCATCGTGTTGTTCCAGGAGGAAATCCGCAAATTCCTCTATACACTCGGTGCCCATCAGCGCTTCAAATCATTCCTGCATTTCTTCAAATCGAAAGACAAAGGACCAGAGGAAGACAAAGAGACGATTATGCCGATTGTGATGGCGTGTATGAATATGGCACGTGGAAAAGTGGGTGCGCTGATTGTTGTGGAAAGAGCCATTTCGCTTGACGATATCGTGGAGACGGGCGACAAGATTGACGCCAGCATCAATCAGCGACTGATTGAGAACATTTTCTTCAAGAATTCCCCTTTGCACGATGGTGCAATGATTATCTCGAAGAAGCGCATCAAGGCTGCAGGCTGTATTCTGCCTGTAAGCCACAACCTGAATATTCCCAAAGAACTGGGTCTGCGCCACCGTGCTGGTCTGGGAATCTCACAGGCATCAGACGCAATCGCCATTATCGTCAGTGAGGAAACTGGTCGAATCTCTGTAGCCATTAAAGGCGAATTCCATCTGCGTTTGTCGGCAGAGGAACTGGAAACAGTTTTGGCAAAAGAAATGAACGCATAGAGAGACCTATAACAAGTTCTCCAAATAGAGAGACATTAGGTCCTCTCTATTATATAAAAGGTAAAGGGCTAAAAGGCTTTGGTGCAAATTGCCAGAGAAAATATAAAGGATTGGTGCAGATTACCTAAAACAATTAAGGCTCGGGAGCAAAGTATCAGGAAAACTATTAAGGAATATTCCAATAGGCGCAGGCTCACAAGTTCAAAGTTCCCAAGGCAAAAGTATCGGAAAGCCAATCAACAATCTTATATAAAGAACGAACCCTCATCTCCTAAATTTCAGAGATGAGGGTTCTGTTTTTTTATTTCACAACAACTTTCTGACGGTCTCTGATGTAGACACCTTTATGATTAGGTGTAGCGACTCGTTTGCCATCAATTGTGTACCACTCATTCTTGGCGTTTTCATCGACATTTGGCGAAGAGGCATGCGCATCATCACCGAGGAAAGTCTGAAGTTCGTAGAAAGCGGGAGTCACCTTGCCCGTCTGATCGTTCCAAAGTGCTGCATTATACCAGTCAGTCGTTACCTGCGACGAACCCGTACGACCATATTCGTTGGCTTCCATCCACCACCAGAACAGCCCCGTGACGTTTTCGTGCTTCTGCAGTGTCTCAATCAAAGCCTTCGTGAATTTCTGCTGGCCTGCCTCACTAATGGGATAGGTTGCCGAAAGGTCCACACCAGGAGCAGAGATGTTTGGTTGCCAATTGTAGAAGTATCCGGCCTCAACAACCATAATCTTCTTGTCGGGAAAACTCGATTCCAACGTAGTCAGACCCGAGTCAAGCGTGCTGAGAGCCCCATGATAGTAGGAATAGTAACTCGTTCCGATAATATCATAATCAACACTTGCCGACTTCATCTTGTTATAGAAATTCGTCAGTATACTCGGCTTAGCCAGTCGCTCTGTGTGGAGAATAATCTTCGCATCAGGACAAACCTCACGACAAGCCTTACCAGCCTGTTTCAGCAGATTGGTGAAGCGAGGCCAGTTGTCGTCGCTACCGCTATAGCAGCGATTATCCTTAGAACCCTGACTGCCCCAGAGCATACCGTAACTGATTTCATTTCCCGTCTGAATGAAGTCGGGTGTAGCGCCAGCGGCTACCAATTGCTGCAGACAATCCTTCGTGTAGTCATAGATTTTCTGAGCCAATTGGTCATCAGACAAACCGACCCAGGCCTTTGGTGTCCATTGCTTCACGGGATCAGCCCATGAGTCACTATAGTGAAAGTCGAGGAGGAAGGCAAGTCCCGCATCCTTGATGCGCTTACCGAGAGCCTTCACATAGTCGAGATCCTGTCTGACGCCCTGTCCTTTATCTGTAGGGGATGCATTGGCGGGTTCTACGAAAAGACGCACACGCATGGCATTAAGGCCATTATCTGCACTGAAGGTAATCACATCGCTGATGCTCTTACCATTCTTGTCAAGATACTTCGTGCCGTTTTCTTCATAACTAGGCAGCAAGGAAATATCGCCACCTACATATTTCTGGGCATTTGCTGTATGCAGCCCGGCCATCAAGACGGCCAACAGGATAATTCGTTTCATGGGTTTTTATTGAGTTGATTGTTCAATTATTTCAACTGAGGCCAACCATCTTCCGTCCATTCCACCTCACGCTGAATGAGAATGGCCTGTCCGTGCATCTTCTTGCTATATCCGTGACAGATGAAGACTGTACGGGGACGAAGATTCAGGAGCGTTGTCGGAAGGTCATAGACGGCGCAGTGGCCCGTACCTTCAAACTCAGCCTTATCGCCTTCGATGAAGAGCGTTCCACCACCATCGGTCATCTTCTTACCCGAACGGTCGCGATAGGGTCCTTCTACTTTCTTGCTACGTCCTACAACAACCTTATAGTCGCTCTTCTCACCGCGGCAGCAGTAGTCCCAACTTGCGAAGAGATAATACCAGCCATTGTGCTTATAGATGAACGGAGCCTCAATGGCATTCACGCCAGCATATTTCGACGTTGGATTGACAAGGCCCTGAGGAGCCTTTCCATAACGACGTGCGATGGTGACAGGCTTTTCACCTGCTGGCACATGCATAGTTGTATCGAGACGAACGAGTTGAATACCATCCCAGAACGAACCATAGGTCATCCAAGGCATATCGTTATCGTCGATAACAAAGCAGGGGTCGATAGCGTTCCAATTGTCGCGCAACGACTTGTCTTCATTGGGCGTAGGAGAATTACTAGCGATGATGCAGCCGAGATCCTTCCAGTCTGGATTTCCCAGAGTCGGGGAACTCATCAGACCAATAGCCGATGTGTTCTTGCCAAAGGTTGAACAACTGTATGCAAGCCACCAGCGATTGTGCCAGCGAATAACATCGGGAGCCCAAACGTGCTCAGAGAATCCAGGTACGGCCTCTTTCGTCCACTCGGGAATCTCAGGCATTACGCCTCTGGGAGAGTAGTTCCAAGTCTTAAGGTCCTCAGAGGTCATCATCTGCACCCGCATACCGGTGCTGAACATATAGTAAACACCGTTTTCGTAGGCCATCACGGGATCGTGAACCATAGCGGTGTCGGTTTTGAACGGGCGCATCATACGGCGACGCTGCGCATTGGCTTGCTCGGCGATGGTCGATAGAACCATCGTCAGTAGCATCAGGACGAGAAGTCTTTTAGTTGGTTTCATAGGTGCGTTGGTTTTTAATATAACAAGATGAGCCCCGCAAAAGCAGCAAAGCAAATCATCTTGATAGGATTGATTTTAACGAATTTCGTACCGATAAACGTAGCGACGAACAATGCGACACTAATCCAGAACTGCCAAGCGTTAACAGACGGCAGCGAGAAGTTTTCTTCGTTCATGAGCAAGAGCGTGGCGGCAGCCAACAATCCCACAACAACTGGACGCAAGGCTGCAAAGACGTTCTGAACAACAGGTGTGTCCATATATTTAAGGAACATCTTGCTGATGAGAATCATCAGAATAAGCGAAGGCAACACAAGGGCAAATGTGGCCGTCAGCGAACCGAGAACTGCCATAATGCCGTTGAAACCAGCATTCTCAACAGCCGTATAGCCGCAATAGGTCGCCGAATTGATGCCAATCGGTCCTGGTGTCATCTGCGAAATAGCCACGATGTTCGTAAACTCAGCCGACGAGAGCCATTCGTGATGAACGACTGTCTCCGTCTGGATGAGCGAGAGCATTCCGTAGCCACCGCCAAAACCAAATAGGCCGATGATGAAGAACGTATAGAAAAGTTCCAGAAATATCATAGTTCCTTCTTTTATTCTGTAGGTTTGATAAACTGTCCGTAGAGATAGCCACAAAACGCTGCCACCAAGATGATGAGCACGGGATTCACTCCCATCAGCCAGATGAGCAATGCTGTGACGATAGGAATCCAGCAAGTAGAGAGCGTGATGTTGGCACTCTTCGCGAGGTTGTAGGTCGGAACGGCAATAAGGGCAACGACAGCAGGACGAATACCCCTAAACATTGCAGCCACCCAGGGCACATCCATATACCTATTGAAGAACATCGCGATGAGCAGGATGATGAGGAACGAAGGCAGAGAGGCGCCGAGGGCAGACACCATCGCGCCCGCTTCCTTCTTCACCTTGTAGCCGATGAACGTAGAGATGTTCACGGCGAAAACTCCGGGACAACTCTGGGCGACAGCAATCAGGTCAACAAACTCCTGATGTGTAATCCACTTGTGCTTGTCGACCACCTCTGTCTCAATCATCGGAATCATCGCAAATCCACCGCCAAAGGTGAACGCTCCGATTTTACTAAATGTCTTAAATAATTGTGCGAGCATAGATGCTCTCCTTCTTTTTAATTCGATTTATCAAGAAAAGTCAACTTCGTTGCGCGAAGTTCTTCATTATCTGCGACGCTCAACCCACTTTCTGGCATTCACAAAAGCCTCAATCCAAGGTGTCACTTCGTCGTTCTGACGATTACGCGGATAGAAGGCATTCTGCCAAGGGAAGATAGCGCGCTCGAGGTGAGGCATCATCGCCAGATGACGACCATCGGCCGAGCAGATACCAGCAACGTCGAAGTCGGAACCATTCGGATTGGCGGGATAGCCACTATAATTATATTTCGCTACGACATTGTAGTGAGCCTCGCCCTCAGGCAACGAGAAGCGACCTTCTCCGTGAGCCACCCAGATGCCCAGTTTCGAGCCGCCGAGTGAATGGAACATCACACTGTCGTTCTCGGGAATCTGCAGCGAGAGGAATCCACTTTCGAACTTATGGCTGACGTTGTGGAGCATCTTAGCCTCCGACGCCTTGTCGATAAGACCAAGTTCCACCATGAGTTGGCAACCATTACAGATACCGAGCGAAAGCGTATCCTCACGGGCATAGAAGCGATCGAGGGCCTCCTTGGCCTTCGGATTGTAGAGGAACGCACCAGCCCAGCCCTTAGCCGAACCGAGCACGTCGCTGTTGGAGAATCCTCCGCAGAACACAATCATCTGCACCTCGTCAAGTGTTTCACGACCTGTGATGAGGTCGGTCATCATGACGTCCTTCACGTCGAAGCCCGCCAGATAGAGACAGTAGGCCATCTCGCGCTCACCATTGGTTCCCTTCTCGCGGATAATGGCTGCACAGGGACGACCCTCACCAACCCCCTTGCGGTCGGCAGAAATGCCATACTGGCGCAAACTGCCAGAGAAGCCACGTGGGAACTTCATCTCCACAGGCTGCTGCTTGTAGTTGCTGAAGCGCTCTGCAGCCATTCCGTTATGACTCTGGCGACGATCGAGCAGATAACTGGTCTTGTACCAGACATCGCGCAGTTGGTCGATATTGAACTCATATTCATCATCGTCAGCCTTAATGACCATCTTGCGGCCATCCTCGACGGGATAGGCAATCTTGGCAAAGCCCACGCCCATATCCTCCAGATACTCACGGAGGTCGAACTTATGCTCGTCGCTCACCTGAATAATCACACCAGGATTCTCGGCGAAGAGAGCCTTCACAACGTCGCCGCCAGCGCAGATATTATGCAGATTCACATGAAGTCCACCACGTGTATTGGCGAAAGTCATCTCGAGCAATGTGGTAATCAGACCACCTGCCGAAATATCGTGACCGGCCATCACCCATCCGCGACGAATGAGTTCCTGAACGGCATTAAAGCAATCAACGAAATACTCGGCATTGGTCACAGTCGGAACATCGCTGCCCACCTTACCAAGACTCTGTGCAAAAGCCGAGCCGCCCAAACGCTGCTCGCAGAACGAGAAGTCGATATGATAGAGCGAAGAGTGCTTGTCGTTGACGAGAACTGGCGAGACAACCTTGCGAATGTCGTCAACCTCACCACCGCTGCTCACAATCACTGTTCCCGGAGCAATAATCTTCTCACCATTGGGATATTGTTGCGACATCGAGAGCGAGTCCTTACCCGTAGGCACATTCACGCCCAGATCGCAGCAGAAATCGCTCAGGGCTTTCACAGCCTGATAGAGACGAGCATCCTCACCCTCCTGCGAGCGGCAAGGCCACATCCAGTTGGCTGAGAGCGAAATGCTCTTCAGACCCTCTGCAAACGGAGCCCAGACGATATTCGTCAGCGATTCAGCCACAGAGAGCACGCTACCTGCCTCGGGTGAAGCCAGACCAGCCTGAGGAGCATGACCCAACGCTGTGGCAATACCCTTACGGCCACGATAGTCGAGGGCAACCACACCACAGTCGGAGAGCGGCAACTGCAACTCACCCTGACACTGCTGGCGGGCAATCTTACCCGTCACCGAGCGGTCAACCTTATTCGTCAGCCAGTCCTTACAAGCAACTGCCTCCAACTGCAACACGCGCTCCAGATAGCCCTGAAGTTGCTCGTTGCTTGGGCGAGCCTGCACGTAGTTCACATTCTCATAGAGGCGCTCAACCGTATTGTCGCGCATGATGGTCTTCGGCGAATGGCCGAACATCTGAGCCACATCGAGGTCGAAAGGCTTCACACCATCGCCCTGACGGAACGAGAAGTGAGCATCACCTGTGGTTTCGCCGACCACATACAGCGGAGCACGCTCACGTTCGGCAATCTGACGCACATGCTCGATGTGCTGTTCGTCGATGAGCAGACCCATACGCTCCTGACTCTCGTTGGCAATAATCTCTTTCGCCGAGAGGGTCTTGTCGCCGATGGGCAACTTTGTCATATCGATTTCACCGCCACACTCTTCGACCAGTTCCGACAGACAGTTCAGATGACCTGCTGAGCCGTGATCGTGAATAGAGACGACGGGATTCTTATCTTCTTCAACCAAAGCACGCACGAGGTTGTAGGCGCGCTTCTGCATCTCAGGATTGGCTCGCTGCACAGCGTTCAACTCAATACCATTCGAATAGCGACCCGTGTCGACCGACGAAACCGAACCGCCACCGAGGCCGATGCGATAGTTATCGCCACCGACGACCACCACCTTGTTGCCTTTCTGAGGCTCTTTCTTCAGGCAGTCGCGCTTCTTGCCGTAGCCCACGCCACCAGCCAGCATGATGACCTTGTCGTAGGCATATTTCTCCTCGCCCTCCTGATGTTCGAAGGTCAACACCGAACCCGTGATGAGCGGCTGACCGAACTTGTTACCGAAGTCGCTCGCACCATTCGAAGCCTTGATCAGAATCTGCTCAGGCGTCTGGTAGAGCCACTGACGAACGGGTAGCAAGTCTTCCCAGTCGCGCAGTTCGTCGTCCTTGCCGTCATCGGCTTTCATGCGGGGATAACTCGTCATGTAGACAGCAGTTCCTGCGATGGGCCACGAACCTGTTCCACCACCCATACGGTCGCGGATTTCACCGCCCGTACCCGTAGCAGCACCATTGAACGGCTCCACCGTTGTGGGGAAGTTGTGGGTCTCAGCCTTCAGCGAGATGACGCTCTCGATGTCCTTCACCTGGAACCAGTCGGCTGTCGACTGATCCTGCGGAGCAAACTGCTCAACAACGGGACCTTGTGCGAATGCCACATTGTCCTTATAGGCCGAGAGAATCTTATTCGGATTTTCCTTTGTGGTCTTCTTAATCATCTCGAAGAGCGACGATTCCTTCTCCTCGCCATCGATGATGAACTTACCGCCGAAGATCTTATGGCGGCAGTGCTCAGAATTGATTTGTGCGAAGCCGAAGATTTCGGAGTCAGTAAGCGGACGGCCGTTCTGCTTCTCAATCTCGTGCAGATAACTGATTTCCTCAGCCGACAGCGCAAGTCCCTCTTGCTCGTTGTAGGCCTCCAGATCATCAATATAGCGGATGGGGTCGGGCTGAATGTCAACCGTGAACACATCCTGATTAATACCCTTGTAGAGGCGCTGAAGCATTGGGTCGAACAAGTCGTCGGGCGCAGAGCCGTCAGCCTGTAGGCGCGACTTGTCGATGGGGAAGAACTCCTCTATACGCGAAATGCCGCTGAGTCCCATGTTCTGTGTAATCTCAACGGCATTCGTGCTCCAAGGAGTCACCATTTCGCGGCGCGGGCCCACATAGTAGCCTTCCAACTCGCTCTCAGCCAGTTGCTCGGCATTGCCATAGAGCCAGTTCAGCGCACTTACTTCTTCTTCACTCAGCCGATGGTCAGCGGCTGTTGCAATCACTCTTTTGTCAGTTGTCTTAAAGAAAAAAATCATAAATTCCTATAGCGTGAAATTTTGTGCAAAGTTACAATAAAAAAGTGATATAAGAAAGAAATGAAGGCGAAAGCCTCACGCGCGAAATGTTAAACAAAATAAAAATCTGACGACAAGTCCATTTCTATGAGAATGAACACTCCGTCTGAAGCGCAAAGACTACAAATTCTCAGCATCCTGTTTTCGTTTCTGAAAAATAAACACTACCTTTGCAGCCACAAACGTTTCAAGGGAGAACAATCAGCGCAAGGGAACTCTATGCGACACTTCCCTACCCTCCCGATAAACTGTCAAAAATCCGAACAGAAGAACAAATGGAAAAGCAAACAAAGAATATTCTGAAGCGTTACCCGCTGTCAACCGCTCTTATTTTCATCATCTGGGTGCTTTGTCTCACGCCCTGGATTCCCGAAACGCCCCTCAACAACGTGAGTCTCATCGACAAGTGGACTCATCTCGTGATGTACGGCACGCTCTGCGCCGTCATCTGGTGGGAATACTTGCGGCAGCATCGTGAACTGAACGCTCGCCAACTCTTCCTGTGGGCATTCCTCGCTCCTGTCGCTATGGGTGGTCTCGTTGAACTCGCTCAGGCCTATTGCACCAATGGTCATCGTAGTGGCGACTGGCTCGACTTCGCCGCCAACTCGCTCGGAGTCATTCTCGGCACAATCATCGGCCTGATTATGAGCGCCATCTTCAAGAAATATTGCCAAAAAAAATAGTTGAAAGCACTCTCTTCAAGTCACTTTCAACTACAATTTTCTTTCCGAACCTCAAATTCAGGAACTATTCATTCAGGAATCTCCTCCCCAAAAGGCGCTCATCTCGCACCCCAAAGGGTAATTTCTCCCTTCACTCTTCTTCCGCCCATATAGGAAGGGCTGAGGTAGTTCTTGGGAAAAGATGAGAGTCGCCTACTATTAATGGGAAGAGAGAGGGTCTTCTTGTCTTTTTACTTGTCTTTTTACTCCTCCTCTATCGTATTCTTCCAGAGACAGAAGGGATACTTCAGCATGTGCTTGTTGTAGAAACGGCGGTCGCCCGTCACCTCACGACCGATGAAATCGGGCTTTTCGAAAGGTTCATCAGCCGACGAGAGTTCTACTTCCGCCATAATCAGCCCATCGTTCAGCCCGTGAAACTCATCCACTTCGAACGTGTGGCGCCCATCAGGACTCTTCACCAGATAGCGATGTTTGTCGATGATGCCGCCGCGACAAATCTTCAGCAAGTGCTCAGCCTCGTCGCGAGTGATTTCCTTCTCAAACTCATAGCGCGAAAGGCCTCCGTCTTCCGAACGTCCCTTAATCGTGAGAAATGCCTGCTCGTCGCGCAAGCGAATGCGCACCGTAGCCCCATCGGCAGGAATATATCCCTGCTGAATGTGACTACATGAAAAGGCGGTGTCTTTGTAGGCACCACCTTTTTTCACCAGGAACTTACGTTCGATTTCGAAACCGCTCATTATGAATTATAAATTGTCCAAATGATGTAGACAACACCCAGTGCAATCAGAGCACCGATAATCCACATGACGACGTTACGTCCCTGTTCTTCTTGTTTCTTTGCATAAGCAGCGCGCTTAGCCTTTCCTTTTTTGCTCATAAGAATGAACTCCCCCACCCCTCCTCGAGAGAAGTGGCCTGCCGATTAGTGGGGAGAAGCAGGCGGTTGTTGTTATTATTGTTTAAGTTCAGGTTCTTCTATTCATCGTCGCTGACGGGGAACTCCATCAGGTAGGCCTTGATGAATTCGTCGAGTTTTCCGTCCATCACTCCATCTACATCAGAGGTCTGATAGTTGGTACGATGGTCTTTCACGCGACGGTCATCGAACACATAGGAACGAATCTGCGAGCCCCATTCGATTTTCTTCTTTCCTGCCTCAATCTTCGCCTGAGCCTCGAGTCGCTTCTTCATGGCGCGGTCGTAGAGTTGCGAACGCAACAGCGTCAGCGCACGCTCCTTGTTCTTCGGCTGGTCGCGGGTCTCAGTGTTCTCAATGAGGATTTCCTCTTCCTCGCCCGTATCAGGATCAGTGTACCAATAGCGCAGGCGAACACCCGACTCCACCTTATTAACGTTCTGTCCACCCGCACCGCTGCTTCGGAACGTGTCCCAGGAGAGTTTCGACGGGTCTACATAAACCTCAATCGTATCGTCGACCAGCGGAGAGACGAAGACGGAAGCGAAAGAAGTCATGCGCTTGCCTTGTGCGTTGAACGGCGACACACGAACGAGGCGGTGGACACCATTCTCGCTCTTGAGATAACCATAGGCATACTCGCCGCCCTCAATCTCCATCGTGACGCTCTTAATACCAGCCTCATCGCCTTCCTGCAAGTTGGAAATCGTAACCTTATGACCGTGAGCCTCAGCCCATCGCATATACATTCGCATCAGCATCTGCGCCCAGTCCTGACTCTCGGTGCCTCCCGCGCCTGAGTTGATTTTCAGCACGCAGTCCATCGGGTCTTCCTTCTGGCGCAGCATGTTCTTCAGTTCGAGATTCTCAATGAGTTTCAGAGCCTTCTCATAATCTTCGTCCACCTCTTGCTCGGTGACCATCTCGTCGTGATAGAAGTCATACGCCAACTGCAGTTCGTCGGCAGCCATACGCACAGCCTTATAACCCTTGAGCCACGCCTCAATGCCTTTCACCTTCTTCATCTGTTCCTGCGCACGCTTCACGTCCTCCCAGAAATCAGGGGCCTGCGTACGCAACTGCTCCTCCTCAAATTCCATCTGCTTCTGTGGTATATTCAAGTAGTGGTGCAGTTTATCGGCACGGTCAAGTATATCTTTCAGTTGATCCTGTGTAATCATATTGATAATGAGTAATGAGCAATGAGTAATGAGTAATTATTACCCTCTCTGTTTGCTATTTAACTCCTAAACATTTTTACAATGAGTAATGAGCAATGAGAATTTGTAATATAATCCTACTCGTTTGCTTTACCCTTTACAGTTTTCGTTATACTCGTTAATATTTTTATTATTTCAATGTTATCAGTATAGATGGAGTTGAACTCTTTTTCACTCAGATAGCCACCTGAATAAAGGCGCTCAAGCCAAAATTTGGTTTCATTGGCTTCTTTTAGGGCAATCGTATGCTTTGCAAAGAAATCAGCCTTGCTTTGTGCGAACTGACCTTCTGCTACGTTGGCTCCAATGCTTGTGCCACTTTTAACCACTTGGCGAATCATGTCAACGTTTTTCTCTTTCTTTCCGACAAGATATTGCTGCATTTTAACAATCCTGTCGGCAAAGTGTTTCGTTTTCTCTACGATGACATTTCCCTCCATTACTCATTTCTCATTACTCATTACTCATTAACACTACTCTTCGTACATCTTGTCAATAATCTCCTTATAGTTCTTATTGACGACGGGACGCTTGAGTTTGAGTGTATTCGTGAGTTCACCACTCTCCATCGAGAAGTGGTGGGGAATGAGTGTGAAGCGTTTGATTTGCTCATAGCCTGCCAGACGCTGCTGCAGCGTGTCGATGCGCTCCTTGATCATGTTGTGGACCTCAGGACTTTCGCAGAGTTGCTCGCGCGACTCGAACTGCAGACCGCGGTCACGAGCCCACTCCTCAACGAGGCGGAACTCGGGAACAATCAGAGCCGACACAAACTTGCGCTGGTCAGCAATGATGGCCACCTGATCGATGTATTTGTCGACAAGCAGCATTGCCTCCACCATCTGCGGGGCGATATACTTTCCGTTCGATGTCTTGTAGAGGTCCTTGATGCGCTCAGTGAGGAAGAGTTCCCCGTCGCGCATGTAGCCAGCATCACCCGTATGGAAGAAACCGTCCTTGTCGAAGGCCGTAGCGTTCACATCATCACGCTTGTAGTAGCCACGAGTGATGGTCGGGCCCTTCAGCAGGATTTCGCCATCGTCGCTAATCTTCACCTCGATGCTGCTAATCGGACGACCCACTGAACCAATCGTATAGGGCTTGTCCATGTGGTCGCACGAGACGGTAGCCAGACTCTCCGTGAGTCCGTAGCCCACCATCATCCATATGCCAATCGAGTGGATGAACTCCTCCACCTCAGGCGACACGTAGGCACCTGCCGTCGGGAAGAAATGGGCATTCTCCAGTCCAAGTTGCTTGCGCACAAGGCTCATGACTGTGGCGTTCAGCGCCTTATATTCGATAGCCAGTGTCAGCGGCGGACGCTTTCCATGACTCAGATATTCAATGTTGTGCTTCTTACCCACTGCCAGCGCGTGGCGGAAGAGTTTCTGGTTGGTTGCCGATGAGTTCTCAATTTTCTCCTTCACGCCCATGAAGACCTTCTCCCAGAAGCGGGGAACCGACGACATACACGTAGGATGGGTCTCGCGCATCGACTGCTGAATCTCCTTCGGATAGGTGTTCAGAATGAGTTGAGCGCCCTCGGTCAGACAGAGATAGGCCCAGCCGCGCTCGAAGATATGAGCCAGCGGCAGGAAACTCATCACCTTGTCCTTCTCGCCCACAGGCACGCATTCGCCGTTGGCGGTCATTGCTGCATAATATTGTCCGTAGGTGAGGATGACACCCTTCGACTCGCCAGTGGTTCCGCTGGTGTAGATGATGTTGCAGATATCGTCCATCGAAGCCTCGCTCCACAGTTGCTCCACCTGCGACTGGCGCGGCAGATTCTCACCCAGCGCGATGAAGTCCTCGAAATAGAGAGCATTGGGGTCGTGGGTGGAAATGCGAACCGAGCGGTCGTAGATGATGATGCGCTCCAGCGAAGGACAAAGCGCGAAGATTCGGTGAGCCTTGTCGTACTGCTCCTGCTCGCCTACGAACAGGAAGCGCACCTGAGCGTCGTTGATCACGTACTGAATCTGCTGCTCACTCGATGTGGCGTAGATAGGAATCGAGACCACACGAACGCCATAGGCGCCAAAGTCGGTGTAGAGATACTGAATGCAGTTCTGGGCAAACACTGCAATGTTCTCCTGTGGTTTCAGTCCTAGATTCAGCAACGCATTGGAGACCTGTTTCACACGAAGCGAGAACTGCTTCCACGATACGGCCTTCCACTCAAGGGAGCCAAACATGCGAAAGTTCAGTACGGGCTTGTTGCCATATTTCTTGGCTTGCTCATGAATGAGCGTGGAAAGGTGACAATTGTTTTGCATACGCGTCAACATTTTTTAGTTTCAAAAGGCAAAGTTAACACAATTCGGGCAAAACACAAAATATTTTCGAAATTATTTCGTAACTTTGTCGGCGTTATGACGATTTCCGACTATATTCAAGAGTCTGTCGCACTGCTTAGCGACCTCATTGCCACACCGAGCATCAGCCGTCAGGAAGACAAGGCTGCCGACCTGCTCGAAGCCCGCATGAAAGAATTCGGGCTGGTTTGTCAGCGCGAAGCCAATAACATCTGGGCTATCGACCCCAATTTCGACGCTCAGCGCCCAACGCTCCTGCTCAATGCCCATATCGACACCGTGAAGCCTGTGGCTTCGTGGACGCGTGAGCCTTTTGTTCCACAACGTGAGGAGAACCGACTCTACGGACTTGGTTCCAACGACTGCGGCGGCGGTCTGGTCAGTCTACTGGCAGCGTTTCGCATCATCACGTCGATGGGGAAAGGCGCGTCGCCCTACAACCTCATTTATCTGGCTTCGGCCGAAGAAGAAGTGTCGGGAGCCAATGGCATCGTTCGCGCGCTGCCGCTGCTGCCGCCTATCGACGTAGCGATTGTGGGCGAACCGACAGGAATGCAGCCTGCAGTAGCCGAGAAGGGTCTGATGGTGCTCGACATCACGTCGAAAGGCCGTTCGGGTCATGCGGCTCGTGGAGAAGGCGTGAACGCTATCTATCAGATGCTCGACGACCTCGTATGGCTTCGCAACTATCAGTTTGAGCGCGTCAGCCCTCTGCTGGGTCCAACGCTCATGCAGGTGACAATGATTCAGTCGGGCTCGCAGCACAACGTAGTGCCCGATGAGTGCAAGGCGGTCATCGACGTTCGCACCAACGAACTCTACACCAATGAGGAAGTGCTGCAATTCCTGACTGAGAAACTATCGAGCGAAGTGAAGGCCCGCAGCACACGCCTCGCCTCCTCGTCCATCTCGCTGGAACACCCTCTCGTAAAACAACTGGTCGGAATGGGCAAACAACCCTTCGGTTCGCCTACGCTCAGCGATCAGGCCCTGATGTCGTTCCCCTCGCTGAAGATGGGGCCAGGCAACAGTGCCCGCAGCCATTCTGCCGATGAATTCATCGGAATAGACGAAATCGAAGACGCCGTCAAGACTTACGTGAAGTTGCTGACAATTTAAGGGGCAAGGGGCAACTTTTCAGAAACAATTCAAATATATTTGCTGATATAAAAATGACACAACTCCCCCACCTCAAAACTATGAGGTCGGGGAGTTTTTCTTTGACAAAATTTCTATAATTTATACTTGAAACTCGGAACTTGAAAATTAAAACTTACATGGGACTTTGCGCGAGCAAGCCAATCTGTGAAATCGAAAAATCTGTGTTCATCTGTGTAATCTGTGGGCAAAAAAATAATGAGAAATTAGAAATGAGTAATGAGTAATTCGTGGCAGACTTGCAGCAGGATAGGCGCGATATAGAGCGCCAAAATTGTCAAAAGTTGTCAGAGTTGTCTTCGAAAAACTCAGATAGTCTTCTGAATCCCTTCGGCTTAGGCCGCTTCCCAATGGGAACGCTCAAATGTGTCATCCGTGTTTAAAAGTCAGCAGGCAAGACTAATCTCTTGCCCCTTTAATCTCTCATGGCAACTTCATCAGCCCTTCCCATTTCACATTCCATTTTTCGTCTTTGGGGAATCCGGGATTGGGTTCACTGCATCCGTCCCAACCTGCACACATCATTGCTAATGCGGTGAGCAGACCGCCATTTCCGGGCAGATAGAGGCGCAGCCGCTGGTCCTGATAGTTGTGGCCGCTAATCAGGTAGGTGTTCGTGCGTTTGTCCATGAGCAGCGCGTCAACGGCTTTCTCGGCATCACCCAGTCGGGCGGCATTCATGGCCACCATCGGGTAGTCCCATCCCCAGGTCTTGTTCCAATTCCAGTTGTCCCAAATCCAGTCCAGCGTGTTCGCCATCACCCGACGGTTCATCTGCGAGGTCCAAGGCAATATTCCATAGGCTCCGAGCACAGCAGGATGGTCGCTGGTGAATCTCACGTCGCGATAGGTATCGGTGGCAGTTTCGGCTGCGAGATAGAGACTGTCGCTGTTGAATGCCAGCGGGGAGAGTTTCTCGGCCGTTGTGAGCCAGTCGGTCTGAACCGTTCCGTTCAACTTCTGACTCCACGCGGCAGCGGTGGTGAGTCCCCAGTGCCAATAACTCAGTTCGAACGGCGGATTCACGGTTTCTGCGGCACGTAGCGTCTCCTGGGCAGGAATCACTCCACGCAGCACGTAGCGGTCGTTTTCAGCATCGTAGTCGGCAAAGGCGTTCATGAATGTCGCCGTGGGTTCCACCAGCGGCCAGTATTTCCTCATCACCTCCCGACCCGCGATCGGTCCGCCTTTCTCTTCGGCTGCCCGTCGGAGCAGTTCGGCCAGATGAATCACGTGGGGTTGTTGCCAGATGAGGAAACTGCCCACCTTCGAAGGAGCCTCCTCGGCGCTGGGATCGGTCATCTTCATCCATCTCACCCCGGGAAAACCTTGTCTGCCGGCTATCTCACGGGCTTTCGGAAACGCCTGAAAATACCAGTCAAGACTTCGCTCCAACAGTTCGGGATGACCCCAGAGGGCAAACTGTGCCTGATGCCACCAAATCATTTCCAGATGGTATTTCCCGAACCACGAGTTGTAGGTGAGACCCGTCTCCTGAGGGGGCGTGCTGCCCGCGCAGTTCACTGCCAGTAAGTACTGACTCAGCACTGCGCGCCGTTCCAGTTCAGCAGCCCTCGGATCGGTGCATTCGGAGAAGTCGATGATGGCGCCACTCTGCCAGTATTGCTGCCAATGGGCTGTGGCTGCGGCCTTCACCTGCTGATACGACAAAATGTCGTCACAAGTCTTCTCGGGTGTGAACTCGCAACAGAAACTGAACTCCGTTCCTTCAAAGGCAAACTCCTGCCTGAGGTTCATTTGCGGGAAAGCACCGCCGTTGCTGGACTCAGTCCGTTTGCCTTGCCAACTGAGCCGCACGTAGTAAGAAGTGCTGTCGATGGTCCGTCGGAGCAGGGCCCAGTTCTCGTCCTCAGATTCGCAAACCGTCTGGTGTCGTGTCCAGTTCTCATTCTCGGGACTGTCCCAGACACAGGCATCATCGCTGTGCTGACCCGATGGATAGGGGAATCGCATCACGATGCTCTCCACGTTCTTTCGCTGCTTCACACCCAAGGGTAACAACACCTTCACCTTCGTAGCCACAAGGTCGCGCTCGGGATGACAAACGGCCTCCACGATATAGCGCTTGCCCTTATAATTGAACTGACTCCTGATGGTGCCCGTCCAGAGGTCCAGCGTCTGGTCGACATCGGTCACCTCCTCTGCCTCCTGCAGATTGAGTCCCATGCAGCCCAGATGGAGCCGATGGGGATTGGCACGCAGATAGTTGGCCGCTGCCTTTGCACGGGGAGCGTCCTTGTTCTCCACGCTGTAGGGTTCTACTTTCAACGAACCTCCTTGCACCTCGCCCTGCTTATTGAATTCGAACTTGTGCGTGTGGCCGAAATCATACGACTGCAGAGCCTCCTCGGCCCGAAAGCCCTCCGTATTCGGAAACGAGTGCCACCCCCAGTCGCTCATGGTACCGAGAGGCACTCCCTGGCTATAGCGCTCAGGAAAGGTTTGCAGGCCTGTCGCGTCGACAGTGAATGCAAATCCACCATTGCCCACGGTCAGCGACTGCAGCGAGTCGAGTTGAATGACGTGTGGATTGTTTCTGCTCACCACCACCTGTCGATCTATGCGTTTGTCATTATCAACTCCCCATTTCTCTCCCGCAGCAAAGGCTTCAGCCCATGCCGCAGAGCCCACGAGGAGCGACAACACCCCAAAAATCCCCTTTTTCATCATTTTATTTCGTCATCGATAGATTTCCTGCAAAGATAGCGCAAATCGAAGACAATACAAAAGAAATCATCATCTTTTTTCTTGTCGCAATGCTGACCAATGACCTTAAGAGTTTCAATGTCTGTCAAATGAACGCGGGAAAAATTTCCTCCGTTGACGCAGCAATTGGCGATGTGAGGGCAAAATTTCCCTCACATAACGCTCAAACATTCGAATTTAGAGACAGAGAACGATTTTTCACCATCGGTGGTAGGAGCAGATTCCAAATTCAGGCTTTAACGAGCGCAAAATTGAGCCCGTTGAAACAGTAATCGGTTATGTGAGCGCAAATTTAAGCCGACATATTCGAATCTGGAGACGGTGAACGATTTGTTCACCGTTATGAACTACGCTCAAAACACAGAAAACCAAAAGACATTATGTAAACATTTTTGATGCGAAAACCATCAAAAATCGCCCATTTCATCGAGAGTCGGTGTTAAAATTTTTTACCATATTGACATGAGTAAATTAAAAATGAGAAAATCTCTAAAACATCACAAATCACAAATCACAAATCACAATAAGGTGGTAACAACATTACTGAGGATGTACTATCGAAATCATGTTTTAAATTGACAGATATCCATATCAAATATTTACTATTTATAAGTATATAAATTTTATATTATATTAT
>JAILFH010000121.1 GCA_024697645.1 Prevotella sp. | reverse complement strand
CTTCTGACGATGATGAAATGAACATGTAAACTGCAATAAAATGGCTTGGGAGGAAGAACAATGCCGTTTGATAGAACACAACCAGCGGTGCCGAGAGTATTACAACAACTGAATCAAAGCTTTTCACAAGAGAATGGAGCTGCAACTCAGCAGATGCGGACGGCAAATGTTGCGGGAGGCCGTCAAGAAACAAGTGCGGTGCTATTTGGTGACACACTTCGCAGAACCGCTCCCACAATGAATATCCCTGATCCGATTCTCTACCTGAAAGGCGTAGATGGAAGCGGGAACAGGGTAAACATCCCTATGGGTAAGGACTTGCTCAGTCGGCACGTTATGCTCCTTGGCGGTATTGGCACAGGTAAAACGAATGCGTTTTTTCAGATGATGGATCAAATCATTCGGACCCAAACCGAGAACGACATCATGATCGTGTTCGATACAAAGGGCGATTTCTATCAGGAGTTTTTTGAACCAGGGGACGTCGTCATCAGTAACGACGCAACTGCTGTTGGCCCGGAAGGCGAACTCAATTACTGGAATATCTTCAACGAAGTATCTGGCGGGTCTCACCAGTATGAAAGCGTGATGGAGATCGCCAAAAGCCTTTTTGCTGAGGCTGTGGAAAAAACAAACCAAATATTCTTCCCCAGCGCAGCCAGAGATATTTTTATGGGGCTTATGCTGCATTTTCTTAGATCCGTAGAACCCAAGAAACGTACCAATAAGAATTTGGTCGAATTTATCAATTACCATACAACCGCCGAGATTCGTGAGGTATTGGAATCTCATAGAGATCTGCGGGCAATGGCAAGTTATATCTCGAAAGATGACTCTGCCCAAACACAGGGTGTAATGTCTGAACTCCAGCAGGTGGTTCGCAACATCTTCGTCGGTAATTTTGCTAAGACCGGTACTCTTGGTATCAGCCGCTTGGTCCGAAAAAAAGGTGGTCGTATTATCTTCATAGAATACGATCTCAGCCTTGGTGAAATGCTGACACCAATTTATTCCCTGATGTTCGATATGGCCATCAAGGAGGCACTTGGTCGCTCCCGCAGCGAAGGCAATGTGTACTTCATCACTGACGAGTTCCGGCTTCTGCCTCATTTGGAGCATGTCGACGATGCCGTCAATTTTGGCCGCAGCCTTGGCATCAAATTTATGATTGGCATCCAAAATGTGCAGCAAATCTTCGAAAACTACGGAGAACAGCGTGCCCGCAGCATTATGTCTGGCTTCCTGACTTCCTTCAACTTCCGTGTTAACGATGCAAAGTCCAGAGAATACATCCAGGAAGCATTCGGCAAGAATCAGAAAATTGAAGCCTATGTACCCATCGTACAGAGCCGTGGAATGGTGGAACAGCAGCGTGAAGCAAACGTTGTTGAAGACTGGGATGTAACTAATTTGCACATCGGTGAAGCCATAATAGGCTTTCCGGGAATGGAGCCTTTTACACTACAATTTGATCAATGGGGGAAGTAGAAAGTTGTAAAGGAAAAGTATGGAATCTCAGTTTGATGGCTTATTGGAGCCGCCCGCCCACTCAATCTTCATAAGTTGTCGAATGAACTGTCAGATAGTTTTCATAGACTTCGCGTTCTCGTTCTAGAACTCCCTGATCGATTTCCATGGTTGAACCGTCGCGCTGGGTGCACAAGAAAACGTTATGTGACTGGAAAACGTTATAATCGTTTTTGACTACTACCACGATTCTTCCGCGGGAAAAATCTCGTGGTGTTTTCGTTGTTACTGCTCCCGAAACCTGTCACAGAACTGCTCGGCTATTCTGACAGAGAATTGCCCAACAACGTGACCCGGCGGAGAATGGAGCCGGGGCCAAGCATAAGCAAGCCCATTCCAAGGTAGCAGCCCTGCGATCCTTGATTGAACAAATTAAGAAAGCACCTCAAGAAATGCTGGAATTTGATCGCCGGCTCTGGGCTCGGACTGTGGACTACATAACAATAAAGGCTGATGGCAGCGCAATCGTTACGTTCTATGGTGGAACGGCAATAGAGGTTGAGGAATAACTAGTATGCTTTTTGCAAGAGAATTATGCTTTTCGAGTCAGGTTTTTTCTCGCTCTGCTTCTTTTACTAAATTGATTGGGACACTTTGCCATATCATATACATAATGTATCGCCAAGGATGACAGACAGGTGGACAGACGTAATCTTTTTTCGCAGAAGGATGCCTTTCCGTTGTAAACGAGCCATGATTCTGCTATAATCGCGTTGACGTAAAGATTTGTCAGCAAGCACGATCATATACATATTTCATAGAGATGCTGAGAAAACTGCTCGCGGAACAGGTTGCACTCTACCAGAAACACAATCTGGTGAAGTCTGAAGAATTCAGCGAAATCCTGAAGCGCGTGATGAACGGTTACATCAACGGCATGATCGACAACGAAACGGTTATCCAGGAATTGCTGAAGCTGGCTGCGCAGATCCAGACCGCAAAGCAGGAAGGCGAAGACCTAGGTCTGACCGAGGAGGAACAGGTATTCTATGATGCGCTGACGAAGCCTGAGGCTATCAGGGATTTCTACCAGAACGAGGAACTGGTCGCGCTCACAAAGGAACTGACAGACACGCTTCGAAAAAACAGGACCATCGATTGGGAAAAGCGTGACGATGCCCG
>JAILFH010000109.1 GCA_024697645.1 Prevotella sp. | reverse complement strand
GTACATGCCTTGGGCATTGTCCTGGAAACTGAATCCTTCACCCTTCGCTTTCTTCAGCGTGATGCGCACCACAGCCTTTGTCGAGGCGGCATAGCGGGCACCAGGATTCTGCACGACGTCAACATGCAGAATCTGGTCGGAACGAAGGCGAGAGAGTTCCTTCATGTCCAATACCCGCCGGCCATTGATGTAAACCTCGGCATCACCACGGCCCAGAACCTTTACCCCGCCGTCGCGTTCAGCTTCCAGTGATGGGATCTTCGACAAGGCATCAGAGACGGTTCCCGCTTTTTCCAAGATGGTGCCTTCGACGGTGGTGCGCATGGCATCGCCTTTGGCATGGGTCCTGGGCAACTGGCTCTTCACGACCACCTCTCCGAGCATCTGAGCATCCTCATTCATCTGGATGGTCAGTCCATCAATGGTCTTTACATCCAGAAACAATGTCTCATAGCCTATACACGTCAGTTTCAGAATACCTTCGTTCTTGTTGGTCACAATATTGAAATGTCCCTGCTCATCGGTTACTGCGCCTTGAACGAATACAGAGTCAGGTTGGGACAATAACACAACGTTCACAAAGGCTATAGGTTCTCCTTTTTCATTAATGACTTTTCCGTCCAAGTCATGTGCTTTTGCATGGGTTGTCACTGACAATAAAATAACAGCGGATAGTACTGCTAATCTAATTATTAACTTTTTCATTTCTATCTTTTTTTGCTATTCTTAATCTTTATTTTTGATGTTCACTCCGCCAAGTATGTTGCTGGCGCTAACGTGGATGCAATGCGCGTCCTTTTCCATATTTGTTGTTGTTTCGTTGCCAACGCCTCCAATGAAACTGTGGCTCTTTACAATGACATTGATATTTTTTGGGACCAGCAATTCTACGCCTCCCATAAACGTGTGGATGTCTATCTCCTCATCTTCCGAGATAATGGCCTCGCGCAGGTCCAGACGGATGCCACCAAAGAACGCATCGAGTCGGGCACCACGGAAAGGCTCACCTCTGAAAATGTATTCATCGGCACCGAAACTTGCTGAGCAGCAGATTCGTTTCCCCTCATCACCAAATGGGACCGGGCGCTGAAGCCATTGACCGCGATAATGCTCGTATCTACTGATGATGAGTTCTATACCTATATATAAAATGAGCAATGGTCCAAAGTAGGCCGAAAGAGGATGCTGCCATAACCAATCTAAGTTAATGATACCCCACATGTCGCCCAATTTTAAAAGTGCGGCGACAACGAAAATGATTCCAAATAATGTTCTTCTGTTCATAATTTTTATTTATTAATGTTGCAATACTGCGTGATTTCTGTTGCAAAATTATGAAGGGAATGTCGTTCGGACAAATATCTGGGATATTCTGCATGTTTATGTGATGAATGGCGTGATTAAGCGAATGCAAAACCGAAAAAATCGGGTTTTGCTGAGCGTGAACGGCATCGGATGAAGTTCAATGGCGTGATTAAGCGAATGCAAAACCGAAAAATTCAAGTTTTGCTGAGCGTGAACGCTATCGAATGAAGTTCAATAGATGATGATTTGTATCTGATATTTTCTATAATGTCTATTTTGTAAAAAATGTCTGCTTTTTATTTGATTAATCCCTTTCTAATTTGTATCTTTGCGAAATAACTATTGTAAATCTATGATACAAAGCAGAAAAGAAACTTTTCGCGTTCGCGTTATCAGTGTCTGTTTCTCAGTATTGGTGTTGGCGATATTCAAGCCTTTCGGACTCCATGCTTGGCAGTGGGAGGCCTATGTACATCTGCTGGCAATCGGATTGTTGGGCATCTTCGTTTGCATGCTCACTGAGGTTATATTGAAATATCTTGTTCGAATGCCGCACTCCTTAGACCTTGGTGTCGACTATATCATCCGGCGTAATCTTTGGTTTCAGTGTATTAACACATTCTTAGTGTCACTGATGATTTGTCTCTACCGTCACTTTGTACTTAGCGGTCGCATAGAAAACAACCGACTTTCGCTGGGGAATTTCTTAGAAACGCTCATCATTATGGGCTTTTGTTCTTTCGCTATCGGTCTTTATTGGCGATACAAATTTCGTAGCCGATATTTGGCAGCCGAATTGGAAGAAACCCGAATGATGAATGAGCAGTTGAAGAAGTTGCAACAAGAAGCAGAGGTGCAAGTCGATGAAACAACAAGCACAAAATCAGATAGTGATCCAGATTTTTCCACTGACAGCATGGCGCCACCATCTACAATTGTTCTTACTGGATCTACGAGCGAGACGGTGACGCTTCAGATATCTAATCTCCTATACGTCGAGGCCGTAGGCAATTATGTGAAAGTCTATCAGTGGTGTGAAGGCCAAGTGCGTAGCGACTTGCTTCGTGCAACGTCTAAGCAAATTGAGGAATCCCTTTCTGCCTATCCTATGATTGTTCGCTGTCATCGCGCTTTCCTTGTCAATCTCGGTCAGGTGGAGAAAATCGTGGCGCAGTCAGGTCACATGCAATTGCTTATTCAGCATAGCCATGATCTTATTCCTGTTTCACGCAGCAATATGTCGCATATCAAGGATACAATTAAAAAAGTCAATTGAAGGGTGAAGGGGTTGTTTATTAGTTCATTCGGATAATAATTATTGTCTAATAATCAGTCCAATCGCGCAACTATTAATAATGTTTATCAACAATACATACAAAAACTTTATGAAGACGAAAGTAATGATTTTAGCCGCTTTGGTGCTGATGTTTCTTGCGGCATGTAAAAGCAACGTGAAAAATTCGGCTGAGGTGATTAATCTGCCGCGAGTTGAGACTCCAGACAGTGTGTCTGTGGCTATGGAGGGATTCTTTGAGCAGGCAGCCACAGACTCGATGGACATTCATAGTGTGATGATTGTTAAGGACGGTCAGGTTATTTATAGCCGATGGCAGAGTCAGGGCGTAGACAGTGTGCCACATGTGCTTCATTCAGTGAGTAAGACATTCACCGCTACAGCCGTAGGTCTCGCTATTTCCGAAGGAAAAATGGCTCTTACTGATAAGGTTGTCAGTTTCTTTCCAGACAAACTTCCTGCCGAACAGAGTGAGTATCTGAAGGCTATGACTGTGCGTGACCTACTCACTATGTCATGTGGACACGATGTAGAGCCTTCTTTCCGCAATTCTGAGAATACGGAACTGGACTGGGTGACTGCCTTCCTGGCTCATCCTGTAGTGCACGAACCAGGGACATTCTTCCTTTACAATAGTCTTGGCACCTATATGCTTTCTGCCATTGTGCAAAAGGTGACGGGTGAAAAGGTGGTGGATTATTTGAACACACGTCTTTTTGAACCTCTTCATATTGACAAACCCAAGTGGGAGGAAAGCCCTCAAGGTATTAATACCGGAGGATGGGGTCTTTGGCTGAAGACAGAGGACTTGGCTAAGATGGGACAACTATTACTTCAGAAGGGCGAGTGGAATGGCCAGCAACTGATACCAGCCGAATGGGTGGCAGAGATGTCTAAGAAACAAGTGGAGAGCATCAATCCAGGCACACGTATGGAGGAAGCCGAATCCAAAGGCATGACTCTTGAGACCAGTGACTGGATGCAGGGCTATGGCTATCAGATGTGGCGTTGTCGTCCTGGATGTTTCCGTGCTGATGGTGCAAGAGGGCAGTTCATTATTGTTGTTCCCGACAAGAATGCCGTCATAGCCATTACCTCCGATGTTGAGGATTTGCAGGGAGAACTGAATCTCGTATGGAATCACATTCTCCCCATTCTTTAAGCGACAGTAACATAAACAATCGTGAAGATATGAAAAAGTATTTGCTTTTTATTGTAGCACTTATTTCTGCTACTTTTATTCTCAGTTTCTGTAGTAATGTTTCTACAGAAGAGAAAGTTAATGATTTCCGCATTAAGCGAGGAACGAACCTAAGTCATTGGCTGTCACAGTCGGAAGAACGTGGCGAGGGTCGTCGGCAGCATATACAGGAAGACGACTTCGAGAGACTGGAACAGTTGGGTTTTGATTTTGTACGCATTCCCATTGATGAGGTTCAGTTCTGGGATGAGGATGGTAATAAACTGCCTGAAGCGTGGGACTTGCTGACCACTGCTCTCGATTGGTCGGTGAAGCATCATCTGCGTGCGATAGTCGACCTTCATATTATCCGTTCACATTATTTTAATGCTGTAAATGAGGGAGGAGGGAATGCAAACACACTTTTTACCTCGGAGAAGGCACAGCAAGACCTTATCGACATGTGGTATCAACTTTCCGATGCCTTGAAGGGCTACAGCAATGACTCTGTGGCCTATGAGTTCATGAATGAACCAGTGGCCGATGAGCACGAGCAGTGGAATCAGTTGATTGCAAAGGTCCATAAGGCTTTGCGTGAACGTGAACCTCAGCGCACTCTTGTCATTGGTTCCAATCGTTGGCAAGGCTATGAGACCATGAAATACTTGAAGGTTCCAGAGGGTGACAAAAACATTGTACTCTCCTTCCACTATTACAATCCGATGATTCTGACTCACTATGGTGCAGGATGGACACCTATTGGCAAATACACGGGAAAGGTGAATTATCCCGGTATTCTTGTATCGAAGGAGGATTACGAGGCTGCTCCTGACTCACTGAAACCAGAGTTGGAGCCCTATACCAAGCAGGAGTGGAATATTGTTAGAATCCGTGAGGACTTTAAAGATGCAATCGCTGTTGCCAAGAAATACGACTTGCAGTTATTCTGTGGCGAGTGGGGCGTCTATGAGCCTGTTGACCGTGAGTTGGCTTATAAATGGACAAAAGACATGTTGGAAGTGTTTGATGAGTTCGATATTGCCTGGACAACTTGGTGCTATGATGCCGATTTCGGTTTTTGGGATCAGCAGAAAAACGAGTTTAAAGACAAAGGACTTATAGATATATTGATGTCAGGTGAGGAGTTAGAGAAGAATTAGCATATACATTCCCAATGATTAATACAGTGAAGCAATGAAAAAAACAATTATTCTTTTAATGGCTATTATGGGAACATTACAAATGCAAGCCCAGGATAAGGACTTTTGGATATTTCTCTGCTTTGGGCAGTCGAATATGGCCGGACAGGCTCCTATTGAGCAACAGGACCTTGTTGTGAATGACCGCTATCTCAGTATGGCAACCACTGATGGCGCAGACCGTAAGTTGGGGACATGGCGTAAGGCAGTACCGCCACTCTGTCGTGCCGATGCCCATCTGGGACCAGTCGACTGGTTCGGTCGTACGCTGCTTGATGTAGTGCCGGAGAATGTGCGCATTGGCATTGTGTCGGTTGCAGTCGAAGGTTGTCCTATCACCTTTTTCGACAAAGATCAGAATAAGGCTCTTATTGCCAAGGAGGAGCGTGATTGGATGAACAATATACTCAATCAGTATAATCGTGACCCCTATGAGCGCCTGCTCACAATGGCAAAGAAGGCATCGAAGGACGGTGTGATTAAAGGCATCCTGCTGCATCAGGGTGAGACAGATGCCTATAATGACCAATGGCGCAAAACGCTTAGGAAAATCTATGGCGATCTTCAGCATGAGTTGAAGTTCGACTCTACGGCTGTTCCATTGCTCGTTGGTGAGGTGGTGCGCAAGGAGTATGGTGGTATCTGCGGTCATGCAAATCCCACTATCAACGATATTGCCAATCATTATCCGAACACGTATGTCGTGTCGTCGGAGGGCTGTATGCCCAGTGATGACAATCTGCACTTCTCAAGTGAAGGCTACCGCATGTTGGGACGCCACTATGCCCTGCGGTATCTCGAGGCAACGAATCCGGCATTAGCAGAAACCTGTCGTCAGAAGTTGGTCGCTGCTGGATTGGACAAGTCGAACGTTGCCACATCTACTCTGACTGTAGAGACTAAAAGAAATGGAATGCTGCTTCAAGTATCAGCATCGGAGCCGGTAGAGAAAGTAGATGTGGTTAGTTTTTCTGGTCAGACGGTTAAGACTTATGCACTTGGTGGTGCAAAAGAGTTTGAGATGTACCTAAGTGACTTACCCAAGGAGAAACTAGTTCTTGTCTTCCAGAGTGCAAAAGGAAAGGCTACCAAGGACCTGGATTTGACCACAGGACAAGATTCGCCCACATCATTTAAGCCATTTTCCACGCCGCTGAAGAAAGACCAGTTCATACAGATTACCATTGTCGTGGATGATATCCAACGGGCAGCAAAGGCTTGGGCTGCCTTGCTCGACGTTCCAGTGCCTGAAATATGGGTGAATCACCTAAAGAGTAATGGAGACTTCCCATATACCTATCGAGGCAAAGACATCCCCTGCGACCTACAGATGTGTGTCATTGATATGGGCGGTTGGGTGCTTGAATTGCATCAGGTGGACCAGATGGCCAGCACTTTCCGCGAGTTCCAGAATAAGCATGGCTATGGTGTACATCATGTTGGGTTTGAGGTAGGTGATGCACGCGACGAAGTTATCAAGGAATTAAAAGATATGGGCTTTGACACGGAGCGTACCATCGGTGTTTATCCTGGCAGCAGTTGGACGATTGTTGACAGCGAAGAAGTTCTGGGTGTGAACCTCAACATAAAACCAAAGCGTTAGCAAGTAGAAACCCGAAATAATCTTTCTTTTGTGCGGGTTCGTCATATAATCTGCTGATTGCCAACATTCCCACCTTATTACTCGTCAAATATAAAACAACAACTAACTAGAAGAATTAATGAAACAACTATTCATTTTATTATTGCTGGTAGCACCCGGAATCTGTCATGCTCAGAGTCTGCAACTGAACGACAAAGAGTATTTCGAACAGCAAGGTGTCAACGTTTTGATATTCAGCAACAGTTTTAACGGAGGCTTCAACGACGAGAAAAACTCGGGCATTGAGATTATCCATCATGGGGTAAGAACAGTGCAGGGAGGAGCCGTGCGTTTGAATAACACACCTGAGCAATGGGATCTGGTGCCACGAATGACCGGCAGAAAAGTTGACAAAGAGGCTGGTAGCATAGAGGTCTCCCTTCGCTATGACGACTATGACTTCGATAGTAGGATAGTGGCTACAGCCAAGGGCGAATCGGTGGAGATTGCTGTGTGGTTGGATAAGCCCGTTCCAGAGAAATTGGCTGGCGAGGCTGGTTTCAATATAGAGTTTCTTCCGTCTCAGTATTGGCTGAAGACATTTATGATGGATGGTCGGCTGGGCCGTCTGCCGCGTTATGCAACCAGTCAGACCATTACCCGTCCCAATAGTGAGAAACCTCGCCAGTATAAAGGTTTTAAGACCTATGATGACCGTGGTACAGACCGTTTTATCGATCCGCTACCTATAGAGCGAGGACATCATCTCCTGATGGCGCCAGAAACTCCAGAGCGCACCATCAGCATTAAGAGTGATGGTGCAGAGATGATGCTGTACGACGGTCGAATCCTCGCGCAGAACGGTTGGTATGTGCTTCGCAGTCTATTGCCGAAAGGTAAGACTGGAAAAGTGATAACATGGACTATTGAGCCCAATGCTATTCCCGGTTGGATTCGCGAGCCAAATATCGGTTTCTCTCAGATAGGCTATATCCCCCAGCAACCTAAGGTCGCCGTCATTGAACTCGACCAAAAAGACACTCCGCAGGCTACGGCCACACTGATGCGAATTAAGTCTGACGGCACCACAGAAGAGGCCTACAAAAGCAATATTACATCGTGGGGGCCCTATTACAAATATAATTATGTGAAGTTCGACTTCTCCAGCGTTCATGAGTCGGGAGTATATTATATCCAGTATGGCAAGACAAAGACTAATAACTTCCTGATTGATGACCACGTTTATGACAAGATTACGGATGCCACGACGGATGTCTGGGTTCCAATCCACATGAACCACATGTATGTAAATGAGGGCTATCGCACTTGGCATGGAGAACCTTTCAAGGAGGGATATCTGCAGGCTCCTCCCAGCGACCATTTCGATTTGCACAGTCAGGGGCCGACTACCGATACAAAGTATAAGCCTCTGGAACTAATTCCCGGCTTGAATATTGGCGGATTCTTCGATGCTGGTGACTTTGATATCGAGACGGGGTCAAACATCAATGTGGTGCATAACTTCATTCGCACATGGGAACTCTTCAGACCACAGCGCGATGAGACATTTGTCAGTCAGGAGCAACGCTATGTCGACTTGCATCGTCCCGATGGAACACCAGATATTCTGCAGTTCATCGAACACGGCACATTGAATCTTGTGGCACAGGCTGAGCAGATTGGACACATGGCTCAGACACTTTCCAATTCGGTATTGGACAACTATCACCACTTGGGTGATGCTGCTTCGATTACTGACGGACTTCACTATGATCCATCTTTGAAGCCCTATGAAGTGTCGGCCGATGGAAAACGTAGTGGAACTCCTGACGATATGTGGGCTTTCACTACTCGTAATCCCCAGTTGGACCTTCGTGCTGCAACCATGTTTGCCGCAGCCAGTCATGCGCTGAAGGGCTATAATGACGAACTTGCACAGCGGGCACTCACCCAGTCGAAACGTCTGATGCAGGAGGCGTCGGAACTGATTAATCAGCGTCAGGCTAAAAATGAGACGGAGTTTAACTGGATTGATGGTTTCGAAGGCACACAGACCTCAGGAAAGCCTGATAAAAAACGCCAGAAACTATTGCAGCGCAGTCGTCAGAACCGAGAAAAACTGGGTGATATGGCGACCAATTTGCAACTCTATGGTGCAACCCAAGAGCAACAGTATCTGGACAACTTTGTCAAGCAGATTTGGGATGCCCTGGAATTAAGGCTGGCCTCTAATATGCAGACTGCGCTTGACGCCATACCCTATATGGATGAGGCATATAAGCAGAAGTTGCGTCCTTATGTAGAAAAGTATAATGCCTATATTCAGGATTTCGACCAGCAGAATCCTTACGGAGTACCCATTGGGCTTGGGAACTGGGCTGGCGTAAATATGGTACTCAACTTTGGCATCGCCGTCAACTATGCTCACCTTTACTATCCCGACATCGTCAGCAAGGATGAGGTATATCGTGTGGCCAACTGGCTCTATGGTTGTCATCCCTATCACAACTACTCTTTCGTGGCTGTAGTGGGTGCTGCGCGTCCCAAGCAGGTGTTCTATGGCAACAATCGTGCTGACTTCTCGTTCATTCCTGGTAATGTGGCTCCCGGATTATTGTTCCGCAAACCTGACCATTTCGAGAACTATGACGATTGGCCCTTCCTGTGGGGACAAAATGAGGGAACCATTGCCGGCAACACACAGTATGTCATCTTCGGTTCGTCATTGAAAGATATCGTTAATAATAACAATAAGTAACGGGAATTTCAGAATGATTATCCTGTGCACTAGTCGCCTGTCAATAGCCTTTTAACCACTCGTAGAATGTGTGGATTGTCTGGCTAAGGCACTTATCTTGATGGAGTAGAGTAGTGGTTTTGACCATAGAAAGGTATACTCCTGATGATAGAAAGATATGCTATTGATAGTAGAAAGGCATACTCTTGACTACAGAAAGGCATGCTTCATAGGGTATAGAGATATGCTTTATATAGTGTGTTTGTCCTGAAAAGAGTTTATATCGCTTAACACCTACCGACCTACCATAACCCCTCGCAAACGCCCTTCAGCAAAGGGTTTGCGGCATGGTAGGTCTTCGCTCAAGACCTACCATAGACCTACCATAAGACCTACTATCAGGCACTATTCTGTGGGCAAGAATGAAGGAGTAATCATTCTCAAAGTCTTTATTGAGAACTTCAGATTTCCACCTTTTAATATAAGGAACTAATTGGCATGAGGAGCAAAAAGCAATTCCTGATGGTAGGTCTATGGTAAGTCCGATGGTAGGTCTATGGTAGGTGTATAAGAAAGACCTACCATGCCCTCAGCCCTTTATTCATCGGGGTTTGCGAGGGGTTATGGTAGGTCGGTAGGTCTTATTCTATTTTTTGTTTGAATCCTTATAAGTGATGTGGCTCTTTGGCGCATCGAAATACATAGTGGCTTCAGTTTCGGGTGTGAATGCAGGCCACTGGGGAAGACCTTTGGCATTGGGATTTCCTGTGCGGGCAAAATTGATGAGCGCACTGCTCATCTTGTCGCCTAAGGCGAGTCCTTCTTTCGTGGCACCAGTCATCTGGGCGCTCTTCAACACATTATTGAAGAAGAACGGAATGTCAGAATTATGACAGGCGTGGAAGTTTCCGTCCATTGTGGGCGACTGATAGCCGGAGAGATAGACGTAGACTGGCGCACCTCCGTCCTGACAACGAATAGAGGCTTGCTGTATAACTGCAGGACGTACCATCTCATCAACTTTCGGTGTAGAGAATTCATTGAGGGTAGAACCGATGAGCAATGGAATGTCGTTTGAGATTTTCTCACTTCCGTTTTCGAAAAGACCAGGCATAATGTCGCCATCATTGACAGGTCCCCATCCAAGACGAATGCCGTGACCGACACGCTGATTACGATTTCGCTGGCTCACTTCCCTGAAAGCCTTGTTGGCAGCGTCAAGCAGTTTCTCGTAAGGCACATGCTGAATGCTGTCGATGGTCGAAGTAGTCAGACCCAGATACCAGGCTGTCAGTTGGCCAACTTCACGAGCCGCTTCCTGTGGCGTACTTCCAAGGAATGATCCGCTCATTACCATTGCCCTATGGAAAAGTCCTTTGGCTGAAGGCATGCAGAGCAGGGTGGAGACCTTTCCACCACCACCTGACTGACCGAAAATAGTGACGCAGTTGGGGTCGCCACCGAAGTTGGCAATGTTCTCCTTCACCCATCGAAGGGCGGCGACGATATCGGTCATTCCGAGATTGGCCGACTCTTTATATTTCTCGCCAAAGCCAGAGAGATCAAGGAATCCGAGCACGTTTAGGCGATGATTGATGGTTACCACCACTACGTCGCCTTTGTCGGCAAGATTTCGTCCGTCATAACCCGGGTGCTCCTGTCCGTTGCCTGAGGTGTAGCCACCACCATGAAGCCAGAATAGCACGGGACGCTTCTTTCCATCGTTCAGACCCTTAGTCCATATGTTCAGTCGCAGGCAATCCTCGCTCTGGAATCCATCGTTCCACTGATAGAAGAATGCAGTTTGGTCGCCGCGCCATCCGTTGTTCTTGGCTTGTGGGCAAACAGGTCCCCAGTGGCGTGACGAGCGGACTCCCTTCCATGCGTCTGGTTCCTGGGCAGGCATAAATCGGTCAGCCTTGGCGTAGGGAATACCTTTATAGGTGTAGACACCTCGTTCGATATAACCTGCCACTTGTCCGTACTTCGTCTGGGCCAAAGTGGCTTTTGTAGAACTGTCGAATGTCTGGGCATTCAGCAGCATTGGCAGCAGAAGCGCCACCATTGTCAGTCTTGTTTTCATGTTCATCGGTCTTAATTATTTATTTGAATAGTAAAGATTAGTTCGTATGCGAGAATATGGAGATGAAACTCTCTCCAGGCAGGGGCAGACTGACGCTTCCATCGGTCACCTTTAGCAACTTGGCTTCAGCCTGACTATTCCTATTTGTTACAAACACCACAACCTCTTTCGTTTCAGCAGGAAGTCCAGAGATGCGCGCCTCACGTGAAGCACCATTGTTCACGATATGAACAGCGCTCTCCCCAGTTGCAGTCTTAGCAAAAGCGGCCACGTTCATGTTCTCCGCATTGCAGGAAACAGGAACGGCAAAAGCGTTCTCAGGTGTCATGGAGAGTTGTTTCAGTTTGAAGAAACGCTGCGTGGGTCGCAAGGGGCCTTCCGAACGATAGATTCCATTGCCCCATAGGAGCGAATAGTCAGAGGTGAGTTGCCACTGAAGAATACTTAGCGGTTGGCAAATGGCGCACAAACGGGTATAGAGATTGATTTCGTAGAGGGCGAAAGTAGATTCATTGAAAATAGCCGGATACTGATGGGCAGCGGCATCGGTGCTGCCTTCTCCAACAATCAGAGGAACATTCAACTGGCGAGAAGCACCTGCCCACTTCTTCAGCGTTGCGTTATCACATCCTCTCCACGAGTGGAACGAAACGGCTCCAATGTATTTGTGGGCAGCAGGATCATTGAGCGAAGGCAGAATGAAATCGAAGGTGGTAGCATCGGAATTGTCGCCCAATAGCATAAGTGTCTTCAGTCCCCGATTAGCCAGATACTGTCCGAAGGCTTTGATGAAGTCGCGGTGTTCCTCAGGTGAAAATACAACATCGATTCCCAAGTCAGATTCGTTGAAGGAGAAATAGTCGGCCTCTACGCCATAGTCTGTCTTCAGGAATTCCAGATAACTTGCCAATGAGGCGAAAATCCGCTCTTGCTCCGAACTCTTCAGATGGTAGGCTTTATCAAAACCGTTAGAGCGAGTGGTCTGATCGCCAGCCCATGTTGGCGGGAACCAGCAACTGACGATGACAGGCATACCGATTTGCTTCAGTCGTTGGGCCATCTCAGCGCTATGTTTCACATGAGGAGCCTCTTTGCCTTGTTGGTCCCATACGGCCCAGGGCATCTCCACTCGCCCGAAGGCAATGCGCATATTCCTAAGGCAATAGTCGATGACCATTGGGTCTTTGGCGGGATTCTGAATGCGGAAGTTGCCGCCAAAACCGGCAAACTCTCTGCCGGGCTTTGTAAGGTCAATGGCAATTTCTGCTGTTTCGTAATGTCGCTTGCCGTTGACGGTCATAGTTGCGGAGAGTTCTGCAGAATTGCCATTTTTGAGCGTTGGCATCAGCGTGACATAGAGCACATTATTCTCGCCCTCATTCTTGATGGTCGCATTGACGGTTTTGTCAAACAATATTCCGATACTTCGTTCGGGCGTGCTTACCGTGATTTTCTTCTTCTGAATCCGGAATTTAGCCGCCGAATAGTGGTTTTTGGGGAAACTGATACAGAACCAGGCGCTTTCGTCCAAGTCTTCCTTGGCCTCAACCTTCCAGTTCAGTTTGACGGTTTGGGTATCAACGTCAACCACCGACTGCGTGAATTCTGCCCCATGCATCGGCGTGATTGTTGTCTGAGTGTTTCCCACTCGGTTGTATCTGATTCGGCGTTGTCTTTCCCTTCCGCTCGTTTCCATTCTTCCACCATGTTTTCCGACCCTCAGGGATGATTCGAAGTCAATCAGTTCGCCCTCGAGTCGTACACCTGTAATATTGCTCCAGGCCATTACCTCGGTATGAACAACTGCGGGAGCAAGGCGCTCAGCAAGTTCAAAGGCCATTCGGCTATTGTGATATGGGCAGTTCCATTCGTTGACCTTTGGTGCATTCAGATTCTTGCCGTCTTCGCTGAGTTCCTTGAACCAACCACCGTTTTCATAGTCGATGAAATAGGCCTTTACGTATGTCCAGTTCTTGAGCGCAGCATCGAGGAACGACTTGTCGCCAGTCAGTTGCCACGCGTTAACGGCTCCGATGATTGTCTCACACTGTGGCCACCACGACATTTTCTTGCTCATCCCCCGAGGAGTTTTTTCATAACGCATGGCGCCTTCCTGATTCAGTCCCTCTTTCAGAGCCGTCCGAACCATTTTCACTGCCTGTTTGTCAATCTCCTTTTTCAATGCAGGGTCGCCAATAGTCGCTGCGGCTTCACTTATCAGCCACGATGTCTCGATGTCGTGTCCGTAGGAGTCGACTTCACCAATCGGATTCCAGTCGTCATCGCAGAACAGAATCAGATGGTTACGACTGGGTGAATAGAGTTTGGACTGCAAGATGCCAAGAAGTTCCTTTAGATTTTCCTTTAGTCCCTCGTCGGGCCATACCTGATAGAGTGTGGTATAGGCTTCCAGCAGATGGATGTGCGAGTTCATCGTCTTAGTGGCATTGGCTTGCCCGTCAACCCCTTTTAACGAAGTTCTGCTATAGTCGCGTTGGAAGGTTTCAATGTATCCTAACTTGGCCTTATCGTGAACCTTCTGCTCGATGGTCTCATAGAGTTTCAGCGCAGCGTCAAGACTTTGTCTGTTGCCTGTTGCTCTGAAATGCTCAGCAAGTCCATAGATTCCAAAAGCGCTGGCGTAAGTCTGTTTGGAGGCATCTTTTAGGTTGCCTTCACTATCAAGCGACCAGAACACCCCACCGTATTTCTTGTCGATGAAATGCTGGACGAAATAGTCTGCAGCCCTATCGGCCATCTGTCGGTATGACTCCAGTCCTTCATGGCGGTAAGCCCGGGAGAAGGTCCACAAAATACGCGCATTCAGCACTGAGCCTTGAGGTGCATTCTCAACTGGTTTTCCGTTGTTCAATACCTCACCATAGAAGCCTCCGTCGGGATTGACAGTCTTCTCCATCCAGAACGGGAGGATGTTTTCCTTCAGGTTTTGCATCGTCTCGTTGCGCAGCACTTCCTTGCTGTCCTGTGCTTCGGCAGTCAGTGTTGTGACACACGCCCCCAACAATAAAAGGAATCTAGTTAGTTTTCTCATCTGCATATTCTTAATGGTTTTCGATTACAAAGATACATTTTATTATTCAGATTCCCATCACTTTTCTTCAAAAGTTTTTATACTTTAGTATCTGAGCCTCAGGCGAGTATAGATTCCAAAGCGAGAAGAAAGACAGGGAACTCTTCATCCGCCACTTTTCTTGTAGTTTTTTGCAGAATTGGAGTTTTATGGTGGAAAAATTTGCATTTTTCGATAAAGATATTTATCTTTGTACCCATCACAAACAATTGGCTATGAGTGAGAAGACAAACATAAAAAAGATAGAATCGATATCTGCACAATTGGGAGAACTGACTTCGGAATTTGCTCCCAGACTGGTGGATGAGAACATCAAGAACAAACTCGGTCAACTGAGTCGCAGGTCGCTCGAATATAAGAACGGCTCGTTCATCATGCTGGTGGTTGGTCCCGTGAAATCGGGAAAATCCACCCTTGTGAATCTGCTTGCCCATCGCTACGTGAGCCCAACGGACACGCTCGAATGCACGGTTCGCCCTTCGATTATTTCGAATGTGGCCAATCCGAAAGATTGCAAGATTGAAATCTACAAGGCACGTCACGAAGGCCGTAAGGCTGAGGATTTGGATTTGATTGTAGATGAGTTGCGTGGCATCGTGACGGAGCATGAACTGGAGGAATATCTGGAGAAGGACGAGTATCTCAACTATTCCGATGATACTATTAACAATGTGATTTCACCTTCTTATAATAAGGAAGACCGTACAATCATCACTTCGATTACGACCACTGGCAGCAAGTTGCTTGAGCGCGAGCATGTGGACGGAGGGAAAATCTTCCTCGCCGATATGCCCGGATTCGACGGAAACACTTCCAATCTGAATGACCCGCTCTATGACGCCATTTCGAAGCGTGTCGATTTGATTCTGTTTGTTCATAGTTCCGTCTCGGCATTCAATCTGACTTCGGCTTCCTATCTGGAGAAGTTGCGGGAATACAACGAGGCAGTGCCAGTTTATCTCGTTCATAACATCTTCGACTCCAACTACTGGAAGAATCCTCAGGATCGCGAAGGCGAGATTGAGCGTCAGGTTCAGAAGGAATATGAGGAGATTCGCTCCAAGGGATTCAATATTGAGTCGGAGTTCATCAGCAGGGTGAATCTCGGCAAGGTTACTGACGCGCAGAAGGGTAATGGAGCCTATGAGCCAGCCTATGAAGAGGACTTGAAACGAGAGCAGCAGAAGTTTGAGGAAATAGAGGACAAACTCTACAAGAAGATTACCTCGAATATCAGTGAACTTCGTCTGAAGCGTTGCGAGGACAGAACTCGTACCCTACGCGATATGCTTGTTGAGACAATAGATAAGGAAATCGCATCATTGCGCCAGAAGAAGGAGGCCAAGGACATCATGGCGTATTATGTGGACCATCTGGAGAAAGAACTTGGCATTACGATGAGCGAGCAGGATGAAATCATCGGTGCGGTGGAATCTTCCGCTAATCGTTCCGTGTTCCGGACAATCTCAACTACTCAGATAAACCGCTCGGCTTCTACGGAGGAATGTGTGGAGATGCTGAAGGGCATTTTGGTTCAGTTCCTTTCGGATGTTGACCAGAAACTATCGCTGAATCTCTTCAGTCTGTTCAAGAACAAGGAGGAAGCGTTCCGCACGATGGTCTCTGAACGTACGGGCTATGGGAAGATTCCTGTGAAGATTACGCCCGCTGAGGCGTCTACGGCCAAGAATATCTATGATGACGACGTGAACACCTTCATGAATAAGAAGCATTTCGAGTTTCTGCGTGATATGTGGCACGGGACTCATGCGGTGAAGGACATCAAGAGTTACATCAATAAGATGGAGAATTATTTCTATGGAACCAAGGAATCGCCTTCCACTTATCAACTGAAGGAACTGCTCAAGAAGGAAATCAAGCATCTTGAGTCTTCCTATCTGCATGAGATTAAGAAGCAATATGCGGCCCTGTTGCCTGCTATCATCACCGACGAACAGGCCGTTTCGCTCGACACTTTGGAGAAACTGAAGATTCAACTGACTAATATCCTCATTTAATTCGGCAATCATGAAAAGAAACCTCATACTGATATCTTCCATCTTCCTCAGCATTTTGTTCATCTTGCTAGCGGGAAACGTCATTACCATCGGAGAGAAGATCTATGAACTGACGGGAGTGAAATATATTGAATATGGCTTCTATGCGCTGATATTCATCTTTTTCGTGTGGATTATCATCATACCGTTTGTGCGGCTTCACCATACTCCAACCTTCCCGAAACTACAGATTTCTGATGAGGAAGAACTGGACGAGGAGAAGCAGATTGCGAAACTCACAAAGTTCTCGAAGAAACTTTCGAACAATCTCTATTATCTGCCCGAAGAAGAACGTCAGCAGCATAAGGAGACTTTCCTGGCAGAGGTGAAGGAGTACTATAATGCTGATGACCTGAAGCAGATTGTGCAGAAGGAACTGGAAGAGCGTTATAAGAAGGTGAAATCTCATATTCACGAGTGGGCAAAGACAGAATTTCTGATTACAACTATCTCGCAGAGTAGCCGAATTGACGCAATAGCGTCATTGGTCATCAATTTCAGAATGATTGGCGACTTGATTCGCTGTTCGGGTTTCCGCCCTACAAACCAGCAACTATTCTATCAGTATTGCCGCATTCTGGCTACTTCGCTTTTCAGTTATTACCTCTCAGATGGTATTTCTAGTCTTGCCAATAGTGCTGATGGCGCTGCTGATGGCGTTGCCGATGGAATAGCAGATGCCGATTTGGACACATTCTCCGAAGCGGGTTTCCTGGGAAGCATCTCAAGTATGAAACTCACGGGATTGGTTTCTGGTTCGCTGATTGGCGGTACGCTGAATACCTTGCTCACACTTCGTATTGGTTATGTTACGCTGACCTATCTGAAATCGGGTTCCAAGGCGCTTGAAGGAAAGAATGGCATTAAGGTACGTCGTCGTGCAATGCTGCAGGCGGCCACAGATTTCCTCTCAATAGCGAAGGAGACGGGTTCGAATATGACGGAGCAGTCGTATAAGATTATTACAGACAAAGTGGATGAATTGTTGCACGGGAAGAAGGAAGAATCGGCTGACCAAGAAGCAAATGGCGATGTGGCAACGGCATCAGAAACTTCACCTGCCTAATTAAATATTGGGATTCTTGTCTTATTCGTCATCAATTAGGTGACAGGAAGGCATTAACTCATTCTTAAAATACTAAAAGTCAGCGAGATAAGCAGAAGGAATCGGCTTGTCTCGCTTTTTTCGTTCTACATTGAGAGAGCATATTGTCCTAAACGTTACTAAAAGTCTATCAAAATCGGCAGATGCGAGTGGAAGATAAAATTTTTTGGCGATTGTCTGATGAAAATTGACTACTTTTGCACGCTTATTTTTAGTACTGATTATTTTAAACCGAAGATGTATAACTTAAACTATAAGGTAACGACAAGTACTTGCGACAGTGAGGGGCGTCTGAAACTCTATTCTGCTCTTCAGATGATGCAGGACTGTTCGGAAATGTGGATTGATAGCGAGCCCGGCGTGAAAGACTATTTTGAAAAGGAAAATATGGCTCAGTTATTGGCTTCGCGTCAGGTGGAGATTATTCGTGTGCCAACTTACAAGGAAGAACTCAAGGTTGTCACTTCTGTCTATGGCATGAAGCCGATGTTTGGATTTCGAAATACGTTTATCTATGATGCAGAAGGCAAACCTTGCTATAAGACTTGGAGCATGGGGGCATTTGTGGATAAGACAACAGGCAAACTGAAGCGTGTAGATAGTGCAACGATTGAATCTATGACTTTGGAACCTCAGTTGGAAATGAACTACAAAGATCGCCGCATCATATTGCCCAAAGAAGGGGGAGAAGTTCGTAACGTTGTTCAGGTGCTGAGAGCCGACATCGATTATAATAAGCATATGAACAACGCCAACTATATTCGTGTGGCGATGGAACTGTTGCCTGCTGACTTCCAGGTGAAGGGCCTAAGGGTAGAATATCGGGTTGCCGCCAAATTGGGCGATTTGCTTGTTCCAACCATTTATCAATCAGATGAGAACATTGTGGTTGCACTTGCTGTAGGAGGCGAAGTGAGCGCCATTGTCGAGTTCGTCTGAATGGTCTTTAGTGGTGAGAATAAGACCTTAAACACCATATTAATTTTCACTTTTATGTAAAGGTATCCTTTTGACCTTACAGAGCATACCTTTATACCTATATAAAGCATGCCTTTATACCCCTATAAAGGATGTCTTTCTATAGTCTAAAGCATATCTCTGTATGGTCGAAAGCATTGCTTTCTAAGGTAGAGAGAATTGCTCTATATAATCCAAAGGATTGCTTTGTGTTTTCAAGTGCAATGTTCTATGTGGTTAGATGGAGTAATTCATATTTTTTCTCAAGAACTGTATATGTCAGATAGGAGTTTGTCTTTCATGAATTGGAATGGTTTTCAAGTTTAGGTGGAGCAAAAAATCGCCCGTCAAATTATTTGGCGGGCGATTTTCTATGTTGGATTCTGAAAACTATCTTTGCCGTTTTCTGGATCATTTGTCCTGCAATTCGGATTATTCTGTCTTGCTCAGAATGGAGTTCACCAAGGCTGTTACGTCAGCAATCGTAATCGAACCATCTGTATTAACATCTGCTGCGTCGAAATCATAGTTGTTATCGTCGCCTTCCGTTGCCTTACCCAGAATGATGTTCACGATGGCTGTTACGTCAGCAATCGTAACAGAACCGTCGCGGTTGACATCGCCGATTAGTTTTGCGGTAGCAGAAAGACTCACCTCAACGTTTTCGGCATCAGTACTGCTCAGCGTGATAGTGCCAGTAAAGGTACCTGCAACTGTCGGGGTAAAGGTCACGGTTACAACCTTACCCTCTTCGGCTTCAGTTGTGCTGATGGTCGTCGGCTCTACCGTAAATACCTGATTCTCGTCTGTCAGTGTAACAGTGATGTCCTCCAATAGGTCTGTACCAGTTACGGTGAAGGTTGTTGTAGTAGGGGTGCCAACATAAGTAGTCTCGAACGTAAGAGTTGTCGAATCTGCTGTGATGACAGGATCTTCTTCTGCAATCTCAATGGTCGTCTTCTCATAGAAGTAGACGTTGGCAGTGCTTGTGGAGAGTGTCCAGCCATTGCTATAAGCGAGATAGCGGTTTGTTCCACCGCCATTATATGATAAGGTGTTCTCGCCAATCGTCCAGTTGTTCTTGCTCGTTTCATTACTGATAGAGAGAGCGCCGCCACTATGATAAAGATAGTAGCCATTATTTGCGAAAGTATAACTTGAACCATTTGTTCCTGCAGTTGTTCCTGCAGTCCATACAGCATAATCATTAGGATTCTCGATGAAGGTTATTGTGCTACCGTCAGAAGTTGTTTCGCTTTGGATGGTTACTGTAGCATTAGAGACAGAGTAGTTTTCACTGCTAGCCAAGGCATTTGCTTCACCAACAACAATACTGCTGACGATGAGATAATCACTACCTGATGTTACAGAGTTTACTAGTTTGTAGACTGTCTTCGAAGTCTGTTTCGGAGTTGAAGTTCCTGTCAGGTTAATGATAACATCCTCAGCGCCCTCGCTGCTAAGCGTGATAGTTCCAGAGTATTCGCCTGTAGTTGAAGGCGCAGTGAAAGTGACAGTGATGTCTTTTCCTCCTTCAGCAAGTACTTCGTCAACAGTGATGGTCGTTGGGTCGACAGCGAATTCTGTACCCTCTACGGTAATCGTTACATCGCCAGAAAGGAACATACCAGAAACATTGAATGTCTGCGTTTCGCTTGTTCTCTTCGTAGCCGAGAATGTAAGACTTGACTCACTGGCAGTAATTGTCGGCACGGCTGCTTCGGCAGTTCCCGTCAGGTTGATGACAACGTCTTCAGCGCCTTCACTACTTAGGGTAATCGTGCCACTTTGTGTGCCTGCTACTGTGGGTTTCCATATGATGGTAATATCAGCAGAGGCAGCGCCATCGGTCTGGGCAATGATTGTCGGATCAACGGTGAAACTTGCATCACCAGATACTGTAACTGCAATGTCTTCTCCAAGATTTTCACCTTTTACGGTTACTGTTTGCGTATATTGCTGAGTTGTATAACCAGTAAAGTTCACGGTTGTGTTGCTTGCTGTGATAGAAGGGCCTTGTGCCGTTCCGCTGATAGTCACAGTGACATCACTTGCATCGGTGCTACTTAGAGTGAGTGTTGCGCTGGTGTCGCCTCCAGCAGTTGGCTTGTAGGTAATTGTTACTTCTTTTCCTGCTGCCGCTTCAGTAGCAGTGATTGTAGTAGGAGATACACTGTAGGCCCCGCTCTCGTCGTTGAGCGTTACTGTAATCTCGTCTGTCAGATTTGTTCCTGTCACAGTGATGGTCTCGGTATAGGTATTACCAGTGCTTCCCTCGAATGTTACAGTGGTAGGATCTGCAACGATGCGAGGACCTGCCTCACCCAGAATCTCCTTGATACCTGCAAGTGCATCAATCTTACCATTTCCGAAGTGAGAAGCATTTGAACCTGTGGTAGTGTAACTATCATTGATGGCAGTATTCTTCATGATTTCCTTAACATCAGAAGTGGAAAGTTCCTTGCCAACTTCAGTTGCCGCTTGAAGCCACAGGGCAACAATACCTGCCGCAGCAGGAGTTGCCATCGAGGTTCCCTCCATTGAGCCGTAAGGATAGGTAGTGTTGCTATTTACACGATACATACCATATTTTGCTGAATTGCCGTTGATGTAACTATAGTCACCACTCGAATCGTAATGGTTTACTGCAGAAACTATTGTAGCACCAGGAGCACAAATCCAGGGATACTGCAATCCTGTGGGGCTTTGGTCAGCAGTCGCATAACTTGAGAAATAGGCAATGTCGCCAACTGTGGGATAGTAGGAACTGAGGCTATGAGAAGAACCATTATAGTCAGTTACGCTATTCTTGGTGACATAGGCGCCAATGGAAATAGCATCGGGGATAGTGGCCTCGTCGCTGACACACATATCGTCAGAACCATCAGTCCATGTGTAGCCACTTGAAGAAGGGGAGTCGGAAAAAACGCAGTAACCACCATTCCATACGTCAACAACAGTGCTGCCACTTGTTGGGTAGAACTGAACTGCTAAGTAGTAACTATTGGACGAAAGTCCATTGGCATAGAGCATAATCTCCGATTTGTCGGATTCTATGTAGTTTTTATATGCATAGAGACTGCCATTAAAATAGTTGCTTAATCCTGATACCGTAGCACCATTGGAAGAAGGGGAAACGTTAATCGTGGTGGCAACCGAACCACTACTCTTGTTAATCACTATCAGTTTGCATGCTAATGTGCAATCTGTACTGCGTGGCCATGCATCAGCAATGATACCATAATAATAACTAACATAGTCTGAATTCCATTTGATAACAGTGCCTAGTGGACTTGAACTGGAGGCCGTTCCTGATACATGGAATCCGTCGGAACCAGCATCATTTGATGCAGCAAATAGACAAATGTGGTTTGGATTGTTATCATTAAAATATTGTGCACAAATGTCGGCAATGTCGCCTGTGCCATCTCGTGGACCAAGTGATGCTCCCCAACTGTTGCTTACAACTACGGGTTGGTTCTGGCTATCGGCATAATCGCAGATTTTCTGGAACGCATTTGCCAGATAAGTTTCACTAAGGCCGTTAATGCCTGCTAAATAGAGGTCGGCGCCCGGAGCCATACCGCCATAAGTTGCCTTAGAGTGGTCGTTGGTCACTGTTACATTACTTCCGCTGATGATAACAGAAGATCCACCTGCGGTAGATGAAGTATGTGTTCCGTGGTCCTCACTACTATCATCGGTGGTAGGGCTACTGCTTGAGATGCTGGTGTATTCACTAGCACTTCTTCCATTATACACATATGCGCGTTTGATGCGGCTGTTACCATCAGCATCTTTGAAAGCGATATGTTGGAAGTCAATACCCGTATCAATAACACCGAGCACTACGCCTGTTCCGTCGTATTTGCTTTGAAGGCCTGCAGAGATGGCATCGGTCGATAGCGTCAGAGCATCATCAACATTGCTAGCCGTACGGGCTTTGTCGGTTAACGGGCGTCTAAGTCTGGCCACATTGATACGTTTAACTTTACTTATATCCGCAACATCGTTAATCTTGTCAACAGGGATATTAGCAGTGACGAGACCATTTTGGAATTTGCACTGAACCTCTACACCGAGTGCTTCAAGGGCACTAATATCGGTATTATCGTCCATATGAATAAAGGCAGAAATGAATACTTTTCCATCAATGGTATCTGGCGCTGCAATAAAACGTCCGTGGTTTTTGCCACGAGGTTTATTAGTGACTTGTCCCGTTTGTCCAGGGGCTTGCCTACGAGTTGGCACGTCAGTATTTGTCAAAGAAATCTTCCCATCCATTTCATCGAGGAACATTTGGGTAGATACCGAAAATTTCTTTCTTGCGTCATCTTGTGCAAATGATAGCATACATGATGCCATCATGACCAATAATAGCCAAAATCTTTTCATTGCTTAATCCTTTTGTTTTAATGTTTATTTGAGCCAATATTTACAGCGAGTATGAACTCACGAGCCGGTGAGATGGAACTCTCAATCTTTTACAACTGAACTTTAACCAATATGCAGTATTAATAACACTTAACTGCTAACTTATGAGTTGCAAAAGTAACAAAAAAGTTTAAATACGAAAAGAAAAATCAACAAAAACTGCTAAAATGGAAGAAAATAGTATGATTTTGTTTGTTTTTGTGAAAGATTTAGATAACTCAAATCTTTATTATAGAAAAAGGAGTAACGGGTTGTCAATCCCATTACTCCTTTTAAACTTTACGATAGATTTCGTATTATTATCTTCTCTTTTCCCAAGGCATATTGGGCTTTATCATAACCTTCTTGCCATTAATGATATAGGCACCGATAGGCAATTGACGTACATCGCTGCCGAGAGCCTTTCCGTCGAGGCTATAGACAACGGGAGCATTAGCAGTCGGAGAATCCGTATCTGCAACGGTTTCACCAATACTGGTAGTCTCATTGTCGCCGAAACGCATCTTCATGGTCAGGGCATCATTGTTGAAGTAGCCAACGAAATAACAACGGAACGGTTCAAGGTCGACCCATGATGTATGGGTATTCTCGAAGCGGTTACCTGCTTCATTCATGAAGTAAATCATATTGCGTTCTGCTGGATAGGTTCGTCCGATGAAATCATACTTCTGACTTGCATCCATGCACGTTGTAAACTTATAGGAAGCGCTCAGATTGACATTTTCACCAGAGAAGGTGAGTTCCTTACCAGTGAGAACCCACTTGTCAGCCCACTTCGAACTCTGTGCGGGAACGGTGATGATATAAGGAGTTTCACCTGCGAGAGTAGTGGTTGAGGTTGGGAAACTAAATACAACGGTATTATCAGCATCTTCAGACGAGAAACCATAAACCCAGAAATTTTTTCCGTGCTCTGTCTTATCAGTAAACCAACTGATGGCTGTACCGTCGTCCTTGGTCACACTAGTTACATCGAACGGTAGAACCAGAGTTTCCCAATTGGCTTTTGAACCATCATTGCCATTGGTGAAAGTGCGCTTGTAGTTTGCCTTTGTTGCTGTAAAGTCAATTGGCGTGTAGAAACCATAGCCGTCCTCTAGATTCAGTTCAGAACAGGTGGTGCCAATTATCACGTTCTTACCTTCAAGATTGGTGGTGATTGACGAGCCAGAAGCAAGAATATAGATTGTGTTGGGATTTGTTCCCGGCACAATTGATGAGGCTTTTTCAGAATTGCGGGCGTCTACGTAATAGACATCAGCGGGTATAGTCTCCCATGAAGAAGCATCAGCATCAGCCCACATTTGGTAGGTTTCTTCTCCATAGACTACTATTCCCTTGATAGGATTAATTCCGTAATCGTAAGTACTCAAAGTATCGGCAACGGTCTCGCCGAATGAAGAGTATTGAATTTCGATGTCATATTCCTTGCCGTAGGGAATGTCTGTGAATTCGAATTCTGCAGTTCCCATAGAGTACTTGTCAAGAGTTAGACTTTGAGTTTTGCTGGTGCCTTTTGATACACTGGTGCCTTTTGGGAAGATTGTGACTTTTACATTCTGTGAAGAAGAATTGTAACCATAGTTAGCCAATTCAACACTGAATTTCACCGAGTTTCCTAAATGGTTGTTTCCATCCCATTCGTTTTCAGTCCAGAAGTTGTAAAGGCCAACGAGATCGGTAATGTTGTCCCACAGACCATCAGTGAAGTAAAGACTGTTCATCACCATAACTTCAAGATTGCTAAGACTTGATCCTCCAGAATTAAGACTTGCTCCCTGAGAGGTTTGTGTGATTTTTCCAAGATAATCCGTTATGTCTTCAGTTTGGCTTGCACCAACAGCCAGATTGTCAATCGTAACTTCTCCAGTGATATATCCCTCATCATAGATATAGAGTCCGCCAGAATATTCTTCGGAACCAGTATTCGTTACGGTCATCTTATGAGTGTAGGACGTACTACCCCAACTACTACTTGAGGTTTCTTTAATCTCAACAGAAATTCCTCTAGAAGGTTTGAAGGTAATAGTCTTTCCGTCAGTTGACACATCAGCCTGGAAATATCTGTTGGTAGTTCCATTGATCTTTCTCCATTGATTATTGGCTATGTCGCCATAGACGGGATAGAGTTTGTAAGTACCATAGGGTAACTCAGCACCAAAACTGCCTATATCATCAGAATAAGTTCCTCCATAAATGTCGAAGAGCCTATAACGAGCGCCATATACACCTAACAGATTGTCGTAATCGTCATAATATCCAAGTCCAGTAATCAGTGTGTCGACTCGTGTACTATCAGTGAAGTTGGCTGTTACAGGGATGAAGTAGCGTAAGTCACCACTAACATAATCAACTCGGTTATCACGAGTAAGTGACTGAGTTCCTGCAAGAAGACGTATGGTTTCTGCTGAAATGGGAATGCTGTCAGAAGCAGTTTCTGGGATAATTTTACTGGGATTGTGGATACGTGTTACAATAGAACGATTGCTTGTGAATCCATCGGTACCAGATGCTCCACTGCCAGTTCCTTCTGGAGTCATCACCTCTAAATCGAAATAACCATCATAACTTCCACTCCATCCCCAGTTGATATGGTATTTACCATCTTTATATCCATCGCAAATAAAGCAGTGACCACCATCAGAATTACTTCCACACATAATAAGGGGAATTTCTTCTACAAGGTTTGCATAGATGGTGTCAGCCCATTCTGTAGAAGAAAGGCCAGAACGATAGATAAGTTTCTCGTCGTTCGGATAGCCGAAATAGTTTGTCATTGCATTAATGATGTCTTTCTCGTAAGCACCTGAACCAGAAGTAGAATATTGCATTTTGACAGCGTGTCCAGCATATTGCATTAGGCGTGCTACGGCGTGGTCATCATCGTAATCACCATAGTTGTAGGTAAGTTGCATCTTAGACCATTCGAAGGTAATGGGAGAAAGCGAACTACCTGAAAGTGAGTTTCCGCTAACATAATAGGCAGGAATTGTTGTGGTTGCATCCTCAGGCCATTGCCAGTAATACATTATTTGCGCCATAGCGGTAGCAACACAACCTGTATAACAACCACTCAAATAATAATTATAAGGATTGCTTTGGTCCCATTTTGTCTTAATCAAATAGCCGAGGTTTTCTTTTGTAGTTGAGGCTTTGGCTTTTGGCTGGATGTTGTGTTCCTGCATATACTTGATTTCCCTCTCATATTCCTCTAAGAAATATTTAAAGTTTGGAGGAAGATTATTAGGGTCGAATGAACCGTGGTCGCAGTAACCAAGAATTTCGTTGCAACGCTCGTCTCCACTTACAATAACAAATCCTTGGTTGAAACCTTTGTTAAATACATAAAGATAGGCATCATCTTGATTAGTTAATGCTGTTGCAGGTTTTTCTGCCTTATAAGCCAGATTAAGCATTTGCTTCATGTGAGGATTGGCTTTGTTGGCAAATGCTGTTGCCTTTTGCATAGCCACTTCCTTGCTTATTTGCTGAGCACTAACTGTGATAGCAGCAAATAGCATTGCGGATATAAATAAAAATAGACGTTTCATATGTTTGATAATTGATGATTGTTATTGATAAATTATTTTCCAAGAAGGATATTGACCAGTGCGGTGACGTCAGCGATTGTTATGCTGCCGTCTTTGTTCACGTCACAGGCCTCTACGTCACAGTTTTCCTGCTCTTTACCAAGAATCTGGTTGACAAGAGCAGTTACATCGGCAATGCTCCAGACACCATCCATGTTGATGTCTTTCACATTACTTTTCTTCTTATATATCTGCACATAGTGGTAACCAGCGTCTTCGTTGATTTCATCAATGAAGGTAAAGCATTCTACAACAGAACTGTTTGCTACGGGTGCCCCAAGAATGGGCTTTGCTCCAACAATTGGAGGATTGACATCATCACCACCAGGACCAGCGTCTGGATTAAGATAATGTGCAAGCAACTTATTGCTACCTTCTGATGCGAAAGTAATTGTTGCATCGCCGCTTTCTGCAATAGAGATAGTAGCCTTTGCATAATCGCCAGCAGCATCTTGGGTGTTCAGATAGCCATCGGCACCGCTATTAAAGAGGTAACCTTCAGTATTGTTGAGAGTATAGAAGGTACGTGCGCTTGAACTTCCACCAAGGCAAATGCGCGTTACGGATGTATCCTTTTTAGTCAAAACGATGCTGTCGGTTGTGATTGTAACGCTTGTGCATGCTCGGTTGCCTTCGTCAAGTTGAGCGCCTAAAGATCTACTATTTGTACCATAGACAAGAATAATTGTATCGTTTGCAACTAATTTGCTTGCATCGGTGACAAGATAGAATGCTTCAGTATCTATTTTGATTACATAAGTAGCAGTTGCAACCTCACTGCTCACATCATTAAGAACTGCAATGGCATTAATAGTTGTCGTTCCATTACCAAGAGTAATTGCACCTGTGTATTTTGTGCTACTTGTAGTAGGTGTAGTCCCATCGGTTGTATAATAAATAGTAGCCCCTTCGGTTGTCGTAGAGAGTTTTACCGTTTGCTCTTCATCATATTCACCTTCGGCAAGAGAAAAGACAGGAGTGTCAACAGTTATTTTCTTCTTGAAAATTCGTATGTAATTATTGGAACTTCTATTTAAAGAAAAGTAGGAACCTTGCCAATAAATATATCTGCTAGAACTGCCCGTAGAAACGATAGAAGCAGCATTATTGTTAATAGAAATAGACCAATAACTATTAGTGCTGGTAGTTGTTGTAGTAGTTAAAGTACTACTACTTCTTGTCAAATATCCTTCAGTGTTGGTATTTGAATAAAGTGTCCACGAACCTGAACTACCTCCAAGTGTAAAACGGGACACATTTGTATTAGTAGCATCTAATGTGATAGTCTCGTTCTCAATACTGACAGAAACACCACTACGGTAGTTTGATCCATTATAACTGCCACCCATCGCCTTAATGGTGCTGCCGTTAACATAAACTATTAACACTTCGTCGCCATTTGCCAATGCACTCGCATCAGTGACTAGTTCATACGTTTCATTCTCGGCGAAAGTTAGCAAAGGACATGCTATCATCGCCACCATCCAAAGTAGAAATTTTCTCATGAGTTTAAAATTTTGTTCTTTTATTATATTATTTATTATTTTATTATGTATTTGCTTCTCTAAAATAGAGTCAATGAATTAATATATAAATTGCAAAATTATAGAATTTTATTTAAACGTGAAAGAAAAACGACTAAAAATTTAGCAAATTGATACGAAAAAAGTAAGAAAACGGAGAAAAGTGATGAAAATGGGAGATGTTTTTTAATTTCAAACAGATTACTCTTCGATTATGAAAATAGTAGCATAAAATGATAGGAGATTCTAATTTGGGGCTGTTGGTTAGTACCATTTATCTCAGGAGTAAACTCTCTTACACCTTATTTTTAATTGTATTTTTATTAGTTCATACAATATTTTTTGCAAATAGACGTTATAAATACGTGTTTAAACGCAAATTAGTGATATTAGTGCTGTTGGCGATGGCCAGCACAGGGGTTCGTGCGCAATACGATCCTCTGTTTAGTCATTACTATGACATGGAGACATCGTTTAATCCTGCTGCTGTTGGTAAGCGGGCAGTGCTGAACGTGACAGCAGCCTATGCGCTGGAACTTGCTGGATTCAGGCGGAATCCACAGACTGCATATGCCTCAGCGGATATTCCGTTCTATGGGATGAAAATGTATCAAGGTGCCGGTATTATGCTGATGAACGATAAGATTGGACTATTCTCGCACCAGCGTTTGCAAGCCATGTATGCAGCAAAGTTTAAGTTGTTTGGTGGTATGATGAGCGTAGGTGTTCAGGCAGGCTTGTTGAGTGAAAGCCTCGACACAAGTGAACTGGACCTTGAAGACTCTAATGACGATGCTTTTGCTACTGGCGAGGGAAGTGCCCTCGACATGTCTGCAGGCCTCTATTATTTGAGGGGACCATTATATGCGGGAATCTCGGCGACTCACCTGACAGCACCGCTTGTTCATCTGGGTGAAAGAAACGAAATTCAGGTCGATCGTACATATTATTTGACGGGCGGATACAATATTCAGTTAAGAAATCCGTTTTTATCAGTGCAGCCCTCTTTTCTCGTGAGGACAGATATGGTGGCTTGGCGCGCTGATGTGACAGGTCGCCTGACATATAAGAATGATAAGAAAATGATGTATCTGGGTGCAACTTACAGCCCTAAAACGTCGGTGACGTTGCTTGTAGGTGGTAGCATTCATGGTATTTTGGTCGGTTATAGTTACGAATTCTATACGTCGGCCATCAATCCTGCCAACGGTTCTCACGAATTGTATGTGGGCTATCAGCAAGATATCAATCTGGTGAAGAAGGGGAAGAATCGTCACCAGAGCGTACGAATTCTCTAATGAAAATGAAGGAAAGAATATATAAAATGAATATGGCAAAGAAAAGATTGATAGTAGGCAATGGAGCAGCAAAACTGACAGTTTTGTTACTTTGTTGCTTTGTCACTCTGGCCTTGGTGGGCTGTATGAGTGCAAAAACAGCGTCGTCGTCAGGTAAAGGCGGTGAGGTTGTTGGCGTAGGCGGACGCGTATTTAGTGAGCCGTCGCCTTACGGCATGACTAAGATTGGTCGCGGCTGGTTGCGCATGGGTATCGAGGAACAGGATTCACTCTGGGGAAAGAAAACTCCAGTGAGGGATATCTCTGTAGATGGATTCTGGATGGATGAGACCGAAGTAACAAACTCACAGTACAAGCAGTTTGTCTTCTGGGTGCGCGACTCTATTCTTCGCACTCGTTTAGCCGATCCTAACTATGGTGGCGACGAAACTTATATGATCACCGAAGAGAAAGGTGAGGAGGTGACTCCCCATCTGAATTGGAAGAAGCCTCTTCCACGTAAGCCCAATGAGGATGAGGAACGTGCCATTGAGAGCCTTTATGTGACAAATCCCGTTACAGGTGAAAAGTTGCTGGATTATTCACAGATGAACTATCGCTACGAGGTTTATGACTATACGACGGCAGCCCTGCGTCGTAATCGTATGAATGCCGCAGAGCGCAATCTGAATACTGATGTCGTTGTAGATCCGAACGAAAAAGTAATGATTTCGAAAGATACTGCCTACATTGACGATGAAGGTCGTATTGTCCGTGAGACACTGAATCGCGAACTGTCAGGACCTTGGGACTTCCTGAATACCTATATCGTGAATATCTATCCAGACACAACTTGTTGGGTAAATGATTTCCAGAACTCAGACAATGAGGTTTATCTGCGCAACTATTTCTCGAATCCTGCCTACAACGACTACCCTGTAGTTGGTGTGACATGGGAACAGGCCAATGCTTTCTGTGCTTGGCGTACGGAATATTTGCTGAAGGGTCTGGGCGCTGAGGCTCGTTATGTGCAGCGCTATCGCCTTCCGACAGAAGCAGAATGGGAGTTTGCCGCACGTGGTAAGGATCAGACGGAATTCCCCTGGGAGAATGAGCAGGTGAAGAGTGGTGAAGGTTGTTTCTTTGCTAATTTCAAACCCGATCGTGGTAATTATACAAAGGACGGAAACCTGATTACCAGCAAGGTGGGCATCTATGGTACCAATACGAATGGATTGTTCGACATGGCTGGAAACGTTGCCGAATGGACCTCGACCATTTATACAGAGGCTGGCGTGGATGCTATGAACGACCTGAATCCTCAGTTGGATTACAAGGCAGCACTTGAAGATCCTTATAAACTGAAGAAGAAGAGTGTGAGAGGCGGTTCATGGAAAGATCCTGAAAGTTATATCCGTTCGGCTTGGCGTACATGGGAATATCAGAATCAGCCTCGTTCCTACATTGGTTTCCGCTGTGTGCGCTCTTTGGCAAATACAACTAGTGACAAGGCCAAAGGTAAGAGTGGTGGAAAGAAAAGAAAGAAGAAGTAACGAAAGGATGCCTGACCAACTAGCCTTCTATATGTATAGGAGAACGGAATGACGGTAAGGCGAAAAGAAATATAAGTCGGAAACAAGTAAATTGAAATAGAAAGATGACACAGTATAGCAAGTATAATGTGATCTACCGCTTACAGAAGTGGTTGGACAGTGTTCCTGGACAGACGTTCATGAACTACGCCTATAGTTGGGGTGCCTCAATCGTGATTCTGGGTGCTCTGTTCAAACTAACCCACATGCCTGGAGCCAACTTCTGGTTGTTCCTTGGTATGGGAACTGAGGTGCTGGTGTTCTTCATCTCTGGTTTTGACCGTCCGTTCGACAAGACTGCTGATGGTCGCGAATTGCCAACTCATGTAGATATGAATGGAGCAGCAGTAGTCAATGGTGAAGACGGATTTACTGCTGGCGAAGGCGGTGAGCCTATTGCTCATGGTGAAGGCGTTTCTGTCGAAGGTGCTGGTATGGGTACTGCTGCTGCTTATAGTGGTGGTGGCTATGCTGGCGGCGGAGGAATCGTTGGCGGAGGTGGCGGAACCATCATTATTGGTGGTGGCGTTTCCGGTGGTGAAGGAGTTGTTGCTGAAGGCGAACAGGCTGCTGTAGGCGAAGGTGGTACTTTGGTTACAGGTGGTACTGGTGTCGTAGGTGGCGGAACCTGGATTGGTCAGCAGCAGGAGAAGACTCCTGATATGGCAGAAGCCCAGGGCAACTATGTCGAAGAACTGAACAAGTTGACAGAGATGTTGCAGAAGGTGAGCGAGCAGAGCCAGCGTCTGACACGTGACTCTGAGGAGATGGAGAACTTGAACCGTACGCTCACTGGCATTTGCAAGGTCTATGAGATGCAACTTAAGGGCGCTAGCCAGCAAATCGGCACCATTGACGAGATTAATGAGCAGAGTCGTAAGATGGCTCAGCAGATTGCAGAACTGAATAAGATCTATACCCGTATGATTGAGGCTATGACGGTGAATATGCCTGCCGCTGCTAAGCCTTTAATGAACGACAGTGAACAGTGATGAACGAATAGTTTCTAAATGATTCTATAGTGGAATCAAAATGTTAACTATTCACGACTCACTATCAACTATAAACTAAGAATAAATGGCAATTAAAAGGAATTACGTATCGCCTCGCCAGAAGATGATCAACCTCATGTATGTGGTGTTGATGGCGATGTTGGCACTGAACGTTTCCAACGAGGTGCTCAACGGCTTCACTGTCGTTGAAGAGAGCCTTGGGCGTACGACAAAGAACTCGGCGAAGGAGAATGCTGCCATCTATAGCACATTTGCAGAGCAGATGAAGCAGAATCCTGAAAAGGTTCGCCAATGGTTTGAGAAGTCGCAGTCGGTGAAAATGATGAGCGACTCACTCTATAATTTTGCCCAGGAACTGAAGGAAGCCATTGTCAGAGAAGCCGATGGCAGTGATGCAGATTTGAATAATATCAAGGCAAAGGATGACCTCGAGGCTGCTAGCCAGATTATGCTGGCCCCTGGCACAGGCAAGGGCAAGCACCTCTTCGAAATGATCAATTCCTATCGTGAACGCATCCTGAAGATGGTAGGTGATCCGAAACAGCAGGAGATTATAGCATCTAACCTCACTACGGAAGTGCCTAAATCGCAGAAGGCATTAGGCAAGAACTGGCAGGAGTACATGTTTGAAGATATGCCTGTGGCAGCATCAATCACGTTGTTGTCAAAGTTGCAGAGTGATGTACGTTATGCAGAAGGTGAAGTGCTGCACACGCTCGTTTCAAATATCGACGTAAAGGATATTCGTGTGAATAAACTCGATGCCTTTGTCATTCCAGAGAAGACCACGCTTTACCCAGGTGAGGTGTTCAATGCGGACATTGTGATGGCAGCAGTGGATACGACCATGCAGCCAGAAATCTATGTGAATGGTACAAAGATTAACCCGAAAGGTAAATACTCGTTTACGGCTGGTAGCGTAGGCGAACATTCCTTCAGTGGTTATCTGATTACTCGAAATGCTGCAGGTGAGACCATGCGCCGTGATTTCCTCCAGAAGTATACGGTGATTCCTGCTCCAACTGGTGCTACTGTTGCAGCCGACTTGATGAACGTTCTTTATGCTGGATTCCAGAATCCGATAAGCGTGAGTGTTCCTGGTGTTCCTGCTAATGCCGTTTCTGTAAGTATGAGCGGTGGAAGCCTCACGGCAAAAGGTGCTGGACATTATGTAGCCACACCTGGACAGGTGGGCAAGGATGTTGTTTTCACGGTGACGGCTAACGATAAGGGAAAATCTCGCCAGATGGCACAGGTTTCATTTAAGGTACGTAAATTGCCTGATCCTACTCCTTATGTTATGGTGGGCAGCGATCGCTTCAAAGGTGGAAATATGCCAAAGGCTTCACTCGTTGCTATGGGACAGTTGCATGCTGCCATTGACGACGGTTTGCTTGATATTCCGTTTAAGGTGCTGAGTTTCGAGACGGTATTCTTTGATGAAATGGGTAACTCGATCCCTATTGCCTCAGAAGGAGCATCGTTCTCTCATCGCCAGAAGGAGACATTCCGTCGACTTTCTCGTAACAAGCGATTCTATGTGCGTGGTGTAAAGGCTATTGGACCTGATGGCATACAGCGTACACTGCCTGGAGCAATGGAGTTTATTGTGAAGTAATCAAGTATTTCACTTAATATTGAACCATTTTGGTAGCGAAAATAGAAGAATAAGAATTAACAATAGAATATGGAAAGACGAATGAATAGAAGAAGGACAAACATGACGGCGAGGTTACTGACCTTGTTCCTTTGTTCCTTGATGACAATGACCGTTCTCGCTCAGCCGCAGCAACGTCGCAATCAGCAGGCGCAGAAACAGCAGACGGCTCAGAAGTCAAATGCCAATACAATGACAACGCGTGCGCAACTTTCGTTCCCCACGCAGGCTGTCATGTCAGAAGATGTGGTATGGCGTAGAGATATCTATCGTGAAATAGATCTTTCGGAAGATGCCAATGCTGGTCTCTATTATCCGAAAGAGCCAGTGGGTACTCAGATGAATCTCTTCACCTACATGTTCAAGTTGATGATGCGTGGTTCGAAGAATGGTGGCATCAATGCCTACGAGTATCGTCTCGATGGTAATGAAGTGTTCAACGATTCTGCTCGTATCAAACCCCTGCAGTTCCTGAAGGACCAAGGCATTTTCTATGAGCGCACCGATCGTGGAATTCGTCTCGACGATAGTGACATTCCCTCGAAGGAAGTGACTGCCTATTATATTAAGGAGAGCGCTTATTACGACCAGGCAACATCCACTTTCCATACAAAGGTACTTGCCCTTTGCCCCATCTGGGTTGAGGATTGGGGTGGAGTCACTGAGAAGAAACCTTTGTTCTGGGTGAAATATGATGAGTTGGCTCCGTTCCTTGCAAAGCAGACGATGATGACTAGCAACATGAACAATGCTGCCACAATGAGCGTTGATGACTATTTCACACTGAACATGTACAAAGGTGATATCTACAAGACCAATAATATGCTTGGTCAGACTTTGGCACAGGTTTGCGGCAGTGATTCCACAAAGATGACTGCTGAGCAAAAGCGCATTGAGGCTGAGTTGCTGGCTTTTGAGAAGCATGTTTGGGGTGATGGTGAGAAGAAAGACTCTCTGGATAGCATTGCCAGTGCTAATGATGATCAGGAGACGAAGAAGGTGAAGACTAAGAAAACTGCCCGTAGTAAGAACAGTAGCGTGAAAACTAAGCGCAGCAAGTCAACTTCAGCGTCTTCATCCTCTTCTGCACGTGTTTCGGTTCGCCGTCAGCGTCATTAATTGTACTTATTTGAAAAAGGAACAACCAAATTGGGATGATGGGAAAACTGAAATGGTTCATCATAGTTGTGGCCATGATGTTTGCATCAACGGCCGATGCAAAACTGAAAGTCGGCGTGAAGGGTGGAGTTGATTTAACCAAAATGTCGTTTAGCGATGATGTTTTCAATGCAGAAAATCGTACAGGCTGGTTCTTTGGTCCCACTTTGAAATTCACAACATTCACCGGGTTAGGTTTTGATATTGCTGGCCTTTACAATCATCGAGAGGCTCAAATTGATGTCTTGGTCGCTGATAACACCAAAGCTAATACACTGAAGACCAAACAGATTATCGTTCCTTTGAATGTACGCTATACCCTTGGTTTGGGGGATGCCGTCAATGTCTTTGCCTTTGCAGGTCCTCAGGTGGCTTTCAATGTGGGAGATACTGAACATAGGCTTGATAATCAGAATGATGATGAAGGCCTCGTCTGGAGACTGAAAGAGTCTAATTTCAGTGTGAATGCTGGTGTAGGTATTACGCTTGCTAACATTCAAGTCACTGCCAACTATAATGTAGGTCTTGGGAAAACGGGCGATGTTACTTGGAGCAATGCTACAGGAGCCATTGTTGATGGCTACAAAGGAAACTATACTTCATGGCAAATTGGCCTAGCCTATTTCTTCTGATAATTTATTGAAATCAACATAAAAAAGCAGATGCCTATTGATGGGTGTCTGCTTTTTTTTTCTTATCTTTGCAGTTCAATACAACCAATCTATTAGAGCAACTATGCGATACGTCGACGTGATATTACCTTTGCCCCTTGAAGGGCTTTTCACCTATGGAGTCAGTCCAGAACTGGTTTCAAAGGTGCAGTCGGGCGTACGCGTCGTTGTACCTTTTAATAAATCGAAGCGTTATACGGCTATTGCAGTCAGGCTGCATGATGAGAAACCAGATTTTGAGGTAAAGTCCGTCATTGAAGTGCTTGATGAGCGTCCATTGTTACTACCTGCTCAGTTGAAACTGTGGCAGTGGATTAGTGATTATTATATGGCACCATTGGGTGATGTAATGAATGCGGCACTTCCTGCAGGTCTTAAAAACGAGGAAGGTTATCGGCCGAAAACAGAAACCTATATTGGTTTATGTAAGCCATATCAGTCAGAGCGTTCGCTGCACATTGCTCTCGACATGCTTAGTCGGGCAGAAAAACAGCAAAAGGTCCTGACAACCTTTTTGGACATATCAGGCTGGAGTGAGGCATTCGGGAATGATTCATATAGTTTGAATGAGAAAGAACGGTTGAACACTCAGTTTTCTGATACTCAGAATGTTGGCGAGTCTGATGGGAAAGGTTACGTTGCTCCAATAGCAGAAATTACCCGTGAAGAACTTATCAACGAAAGCCATTGTACAGCAGCGGTGTTGAAATCGCTGATTGATCGTAAGGTTTTATATACTTACGAGCGTGAAGTAGGGCGTCTAAACCTAATTGGTGTCCCTCACCCGGAATATATCAAACCATTGAGCCAGCCGCAGCAGGATGCCTACAATCAGGTGTTGTTCCAGTTTTTGCGGAAACAGGTGGTGTTGCTTCATGGTGTGACATCCAGTGGAAAGACCGAAATTTATATTCACCTCATACAGAAAACCCTCGATGAAGGTAAGCAGGTGCTTTATCTCCTGCCTGAAATTGCTTTGACAGTTCAGATGATGGAACGTCTTCGTCGTGTTTTCGGCAATCGATTGGGTATCTACCATTCTCGTTATAGTGATGCCGAACGCGTGGAGATTTGGCAGAAGCAACTTTCGGGCAATCCCTATGACGTAATTCTTGGAGCGCGTTCTGCGGTGTTTCTTCCTATGCAACGACTCGGTTTGGTTATTGTGGATGAGGAGCACGAAACCTCGTTTAAGCAGCAGGATCCTGCTCCTCGCTATCATGCCCGGAGTGTCGCCATTATGATGGGAGCCAAGGTTCTTCTCGGCACGGCTACCCCTTCAATGGAAACCTACTATAATGCTCAGCAGGGAAAGTTTGGACTCGTGACGCTTTCCACCCGCTATCAGGGAATTGAGATGCCTGAAATTCAAATAGTGGATGTGAAAGATCTTCGCCGCAGGAAGATGATGTCAGGGCCGTTTTCGCCCCAGTTGCTGGCAGCCATACGAAAAGCACTAGATGAAGAAAAACAGGTGATTCTTTTCCAGAATCGTCGTGGTTTTGCTCCAATGATTGAGTGTAAGACCTGTGGATGGGTTCCGCATTGCAAAAACTGCGATGTTTCACTCACATTGCATAAGAATACGAATGTGCTTACTTGTCACTATTGTGGTTATACTTATGCTATACCCACCCATTGCCCTTCGTGTGAAGGCACTGATTTGCGAGGTCGGGGCTATGGAACTGAGAAAATTGAGGATCAGATTCGGGAAATTTTCCCTGAAGCCCGAGTGGCTCGCATGGACCTTGATACTACCCGTTCGCGCAATGCCTATGAACGACTCATCGGCGAATTTGCTTCAGGTCGTACAAATGTGCTTATAGGCACACAGATGATTTCGAAAGGACTTGATTTTGACCGAGTGGCAGTAGTGGGTATCTTAGATGCAGATACAATGCTCAACTATCCTGACTTCCGTGCCTATGAGCATGCTTTTATGATGATGGCACAAGTGGCAGGGCGAGCAGGTCGAAAAGGTAAGCGTGGACTTGTTCTGTTGCAGACTAAGAACAAGGATCTTCCTGTTGTCCGTCAGGTTGTGAAGAACGATTGGCAAGGTTTTTATGAAGATTTGTTGTCAGAACGTCGAATGTTTAATTATCCGCCGTTCCACCACCTTATTTATATATATATGCGTCATAAGTATGAGCATGTCGTTGAATCGGCAGCAATTTATATGGGTGGTTTACTTCGTCAGTGGTTTGGTGAGCGTGTATTAGGACCAGATAAACCAGGCGTGTCGAAGGTAAAAACAATGCATATTCGTAAAATTGTTCTCAAATTGGAGAACGGAATCCAAATGCAATTGGTACGCGAATATCTTAAGCGTGCCCATCAACAAATATTGCAGGACAAGCAATATGCCGCCCTGCAAATATTCTTTGATGTTGATCCTTTATAGATTTCTAGAAGTTCTCGGTTTTCTAGAACATCCAGATTATTCAAAAGTTTCTTAGAGAGTAACCTCAACGCCTAAGCCCAAAACGCGGTTTGTGCGAGTGAACGAGTTCTTACCAGCAGGAATGGTCAGTCCAAGGCTGCTCATGTTCTGCTCAGGAGTATTCATGTCGTAATCCTCGTAGTTGGTCTGGAAATAAGCAGCGTTGAGTTTTACGTGGTCGGAAACCTGATAGCCAACACCGAAACCAAAACTATAAGAGTTTACAACAAACGACATATCGTTCATGTAGGCATCAGAAAGTCCATAACGGGTCAACTGTGCACCTCCACTAACCTGCAGTTTATCAGTGATATCCCATTCTACACCGCCAAGATACTCGTTGGTGTCACCATCGAGCAGTTCCTCACTGTGCTGATACCAGTGAGCAGACTTGTCGAAGAAGTGGTGGTAGCCCAGATTCAAGCGTACACCAGGAATCATCTCCCACTGGGCACCAACAGTCAACAGAGCAGGTGCATCTTCTGGGACGCTTGTGCCGTTGACGAATTTATTAGTAGCTGAAATAACAGAGGCTTCTTTCAGGTCAGAATCATTCTTCATGCGCATGCGAGTTTTGAACTCATATTTGGCAGCGAAGTTGAAATTTCCAATTTTGTAGTCAACGCCAAGAATTGGAGCAATGCCCCAACCAGTCTGATCTGACTTAAGATTCATTCCGTTAGAATAGGGGGCAAGAGTCTCTGCGCTTGAGGCAAGTTGCTCTCCTACGGCTTGAAGTTTTGTTCCTGCTTCCTGTAGTGCCTGTCCTTGCTGCACAAGTTTCTGAACTTCAGGCTGAGCCATTGCCTGTTCCTGTGTCATACCTGCGGCCATGTACGCCTGTACATATTGCGAAATGCCGTTTTGTACCTGAGCACCCATTTGGGTAATATTGGTTTTTGCATCAACAAGTCCCATGGTAACACCTTCAAAATAGGCGGGGAGAGATATTCCTTCCGAACCGTTCATTACGCGAATATTGTTCAGACGGGCTTCATAACTTGCTGTTCCATAGAGCAAACGCAGACCACCATAAACAGAAAGGTGTTCGTTAATTTTGCGTGCAGCACCCACCTGTACTCCGAAATAGTACTGCTTACCTTTCATATAAGCATCAACGTCATAACCTGTTACATTAGGAACACTGGCGCCTAGAGGTTTAAGTTGTGCGTTGAGGGCTGTCGATGTGGCAATAAGTTTATTGGCAATAGCACCTACTACGGTTTCGAAAGAGCCGATACCTTGGTCAAACTCACACTTGCCACCGCCACCAGGAACAGAGAAGTTGAATTGGAAAGACCAGTTGTTCTTGTTGTATGCAGCCTGCAGCGAAGGAATAATAGGTGCATCAGCAACACCCTCGAAAGTCTTAGTATCAAGTCCGTTGTTCTTATAGCCAAGTTTGAATAGTTCGCTCTGAGACGTGATAGTACGTGTTTGGTGAGCATACTGCCAGTTGAAACCCAGATGCCAACCATCGTTGAGAAATGCTACACCTGCAGGGTTGGAATAGACTCCGTCGAGGCCGATAGCGGCATCACGTGCAGGATTACGAAGAAAATTAACGCTTTGGTTTGTGTTTGTCAGTATACCGCCTGCAAAAGCAGTGTTTCTTGAAAGCAAGATGGCCAGAAGGGCCACAGTCATTTTTTTAACCATAAAAAATTTTGTTCTTATACTCTTTTTTAAAAACTGGCTGCAAAGTTACCTAGATTGTTCTGAATTTCAACAAAATTAGTTAACAAGTTAATGTTTATTAACATGAAAATGCGCATTTATTGCTCAAAATGTGCAAAATGTGCAATAATTTTGCACAAAACTAACGAGATTTGTGCAAAAAGAAAAATAGATTTTTTAACACGAGAAGTTCCTTTGACTTTTCGCTTTTTAAATGTTGTTTTTGGGGAAAGAACGCTATTTATCAGTTTCTAATGACTTGCCTACTTATTTTCCTGCTTTTCCTTTTCGGCATCCTTCTTTTCTTCCTGTTGAGATTCAGATTGTGGTTCAACTTCTTTTTTAAGTTTTGGATAGGAAATACGAGTATGGTAGATGCTCTTCAAACGGTCGATGAGAACGCGTTTAGCATCAGCAATATCGCGGAAATTGATAGGGCACTCGCGGAAATAACCTTCGCTTACCTGAGAATCAATGATGCGGTTGACGAGTTGTGAAATGTTTTCCTCAGTGTATTCTGTAAGGGAGCGAGATGCGGCTTCTACAGCATCAGCCATCATCAAAATGGCTTGTTCGCGTGTGAAAGGATTTGGTCCAGGATAGGTGAATGGTTCTTTGTCGATTTCCTCGTCTGGATGCTCGTTTTGCTGTTTGATATAGAAATACTTTGTCAGTCCACGTCCGTGATGAGTGAGAATAAAATTCTTGATGATAGCAGGCAGACCAGCCTTTTCTGCCATCTTCATGCCTTCTGTAATATGGCTGATAACGATGCGTGCGCTTTCCGTATAAGGCATGTTGTCGTGAGGATTCACACCAACTTGGTTTTCGGTGAAGAACACAGGGTTAGCCATCTTACCTATATCATGATATAGTGCGCCCGTACGTACGAGAAGGCTATTCGCTTCAATGCGATTGGCAATTTCTGCAGCCAGATTTCCTACGGTTATGGAATGCTGGAATGTGCCAGGTGCAATCTCACTCAAATCTCGCAACAAACCTTTGTTTGTATTTGAGAGTTCAAAGAGCGTCACGTCTGAAGTGAAACCGAATGTACGTTCAATAAGGTACATGAGAGGATAAGCCAACAGCAATATGACACCGTTGATGATGAAGTAGACATACATGTCTCTGTCAATACTCAGAACAACATTGTCCTGCATCAGTTGTAATGCGAAATAGGTAATACAACTTGCTATGGTGACAAGTATGGCAGTCTTGAAGATTTGTGCCCGTCGCGAGAGGTCGCGAAGAGAATAGATTGCAACAAGTCCGGCTACAAGTTGAATGAGGATAAAGTCGTATTGGTATTTTACGGCTATTGCACATAGTAGCACCATGATGACATGTGCGATAAAGGCAGTTCGTGAGTCCATGAACACGCGTATGAACATGGGCGTCATTGCAAAGGGCAGTATGTAGATGCTCAGGAAATTATGCGAAACCATCAGTGAGACAAGAATTGGGAAGATGGTGATGAGCGTATAAAGCATCAGGATAGAGCGCGGTTTCTGGAAATAGTCACGACGGAACAAACTCAAGTAGAGCGTAAAGAGCATCATCATGATTGTCACAAAGATAATCTGCCCAATCACTGTCGTCGTTATTTCACTCTGAGTTGCTTGACGGCGTTTCATCTCACGTTCGAATGAGGTGAGCACTCGATAGGTGTAGTCGTCAACGATATCACCGCGGTCTATAATCTTCTGTCCTGCCAGCACCATATTACTGGCAATAGGAAGACTACTCAGTAGTTCAACGCGCTCGGTCTCACTCCTTTCCTTGTCATAAATAAGGTTCGGGCTGATGTATTCATTCAAATTACATTTCTGCAACTGCTGCCGTTGAGCGGCAAGGCGTTCGTCCTGGAAGATTTGTTCATATGCTGAAAGCGTTGAATAGACATTTTTCACGGCAATGCTTTGAGCCGACTTTCCTGTTACAATGCGAACTTGCGACAATGTGTCTTGGGCAAATTTATTGAACTCGGGTGTGCTCATGATACCCGACTGGTACAAATGATGCAACTGCTGATAGACCAGATTCTTGAATGAAGAAGGTAATCCGGGCATACCGTTTTGGAAGTCTTTCAGAAACTTCTCCACCATCTGTTTCTCCACATCCGTATTATAGTTGTAGTAGGGCTGATAGAGTTTCAGCAATGAGTCTTGCTCGTGTTTGATTACCTCATCAGTCTTATAGACGGGGAAATCGAATTTTGCAATCACAGATCCATAGGTCCACGGCTTTGATACGTCGTAGCGGAATTGTTGTCCTTCCTCTCGGGGCAGAAACCACACAATGAGTGTTACAGTAATGACAATGAGGGCAAGACGAGTAGCAATACTACGCCAATATCCCATTTCAGAAGTATCTAATCTGTCCATTTTTTGTTCTGTATTGATTATCACACTGCGAAAATACAAAAAAAATATCCAAAACTCAAAAAAAAATAGTACTTTTGCACAAAAATCAAGAATTATCTCAAATTTAACGATGGAAGAAAGAAAAGTTAGGGTGCGTTTTGCACCGAGTCCAACTGGGGCTTTGCATATTGGCGGCGTGCGCACCGCACTGTATAATTATCTGTTTGCTCACAAGCATGGCGGTGAATTGATTTTCCGCATTGAGGATACCGATTCCAATCGTTTTGTGCCAGGAGCAGAGGAATATATTCTGGAATCGTTCCAATGGCTTGGTATCAAGTTCGATGAGGGAGTTTCCTTCGGTGGAAATCATGGTCCTTATCGTCAGAGCGAGCGTCGTGAAATATATAAGAAATATGTTGATCAACTACTTGATGAAGGCAAGGCTTATATAGCCTTCGATACTCCTGAGGAACTTGAACAAAAGCGTGCCGAGATACAGAATTTCCAGTACGATGCAAAGACGCGTCTCTCCATGCGTAATTCGTTGACGATGCCGGCCGACGAAGTTGCTTCGCTCATTGATGATGGTAAGCAATATGTAGTCAGAATTAAGATTGAGCCTGGTCGTGAGATTCTCGTTAATGATATGATCAGAGGTGAGGTTCGTGTGAAGAGTGATATTCTGGACGACAAAGTGCTATATAAGAGTGCTGACGAATTGCCTACCTACCATCTGGCAAATATCGTTGATGATCATCTGATGGAAATCTCCCACGTGATTCGAGGTGAGGAGTGGTTGCCTTCAGCACCACTTCATGTTCTGCTCTATGAGGCTTTTGGCTGGCAAGATACAATGCCTCGCTTTGCACATCTGCCATTGCTTTTGAAACCGGAAGGCAAAGGAAAACTTTCAAAGCGTGATGGTGATCGCCTTGGTTTCCCTGTGTTCCCATTGGAGTGGCATGATCCGAAGACAGGCGAAATCTCAAGTGGTTATCGTGAGAGTGGCTATTTCCCCGAGGCTGTTGTTAACTTCCTTGCACTACTTGGTTGGAATCCTGGTACCGAACAGGAGATCTTCTCGCTTGAACAACTTGTTGAGGCCTTCGACATTACCCGTTGCTCTAAGGCAGGTGCGAAGTTTGACTATCAGAAAGGAATCTGGTTTAACCACGAGTATATTCTGATGAAGTCCAATGAGGATATTGCTCAACTTTTTGCACCTATTGTCGCAAACAATGGAGTTGATGAGTCATTGGAGCGTGTAACAGAGGTGGTTCGTATGATGAAGGATCGTGTCTCATTTGTGAAGGAGTTGTGGCCTCTGTGTTCATTCTTCTTTATCCCGCCCACGAGTTACGACGAAAAGACTGTTAAGAAACGCTGGAAGGAGGATTCTGCCCAGGTGATGACCGAACTTGCTGATTTGCTGGCAGGTCTCGATGATTTCTCGCTGGAGAATCAGGAACGTGTCGTTCATGAGTGGGTAGAACAAAAAGAATACAAACTTGGCAATGTGATGAATGCATGGAGATTGACACTCGTAGGAGAGGGTAAGGGTCCAGGCATGTTCGACATCTCTGCTTTCCTCGGCAAGGAAGAGACACTCCGTCGAATGCATCACGCCATTGAGGTGCTGAAATAGAAGAAAGCGCTTGTCTGTTCTTAATGGGCGCTCGTGTCCTTACGTTTTCCGCGGTGCTTGCGTCCTTATTCTTTTAACTATGCACGTTATCGAAGATTGAATTTTTAAACTTCTGAAGGTCTGTAAAAATACCTCACGATGTACAACATAGTCATATATCTCTACCTCTGCGGTGTGGCTATAGCCAGTCTCTTCAATGAGAAAGTACGCAAGATGTGGCGTGGTGAGCGCCAAGCGATCAATGTGCTTAAGGAAAAAGTAGATCCAAAGGCTCAATATGTGTGGTTCCACGCTGCCTCGCTTGGAGAGTTTGAACAGGGACGTCCGTTAATGGAACGCCTCCGCCGAGACCATCCCGAGTACAAAATCTTGCTTACATTCTTTTCGCCTTCTGGATATGAAGTGCGAAAAAACTATGAAGGTGCCGACATTATTTGTTACCTGCCGCTCGATACGATTAGCAATGCACGTCGTTTCCTTCGTACAGTGCGACCTGTTATGGCATTCTTCATCAAGTATGAGTTCTGGTACAACTACCTCCATATTCTGAAGCATCGTAATGTTCCAGTTTATAGCGTTTCTTCGATTTTCCGTCCTGAGCAGGTGTTTTTCAAGTGGTATGGGCATCAGTATGGACGTGTGTTGAAATGCTTCACTCGCTTTTTCGTTCAGAATGAGGAGAGTCGTGAACTATTAAAAAAACTTGGAATTACTGATGTTGACGTTGTTGGTGATACTCGTTTCGATCGCGTTTTGCAAATCAAGGAACAAGCGAAGCAACTCCCCATCGTGGAGACATTCATAGGTATGAAGGCGGAAAGTGATGAGAAAGGAGTGAAACTTGAGAAACCAGCAGTGTTTGTTGCAGGATCTTCATGGCCTCCCGATGAGGAAATCTTCCTCCGTTATTTTGACAATTGTCCTACGAAGTGGAAATTGATAATTGCACCTCATGTTATTGGTGAGGATCATCTAAAACAGATAGAGTCGCTCTTGCAAAATCGTCGTGTGGTCCGTTATACTAAGATGGAGGATGAACTTCCATCGGAAGCGGCAAGCAAGATGCTAGCAGAGGCAGATGTACTCATCATTGACTGCTTCGGATTGCTTTCCAGTATCTACCGCTATGGCCAAGTTGCTTATGTAGGTGGAGGTTTTGGCGTGGGTATTCACAATGTTGTAGAGGCTGCAGTCTGGGGCGTCCCTGTTTTCTTTGGTCCCAATAATCAGCGATTCCAGGAGGCTCAGGAACTAAAGCATAATGGAGGCGGTATTGAGATAAGTGGCTACGATGATTTTGCCAATCAAATGAATCAGATGACCGCTAATCCAGAAACGATTTCAAAACTAGGAACGATAGCAGGCAATTACGTCAACGACAGTACTGGTGCAACAGAAAAGATTTTCCGCTACCTTAATTTATAGTTACGCGGAAGTATCAAACTTGTTATATATCTTTTGGAATTACCTATTTCTTGGCATCCAAGTACTCTTAATCCTTGCAGGGCAAATAGTTTTTTTGCTCCATAGAATGACACAGTCTTTCACCTGAAAATAAATTAAAATTACGAACCTAATATGAAGACTTTATTAACAACCTTGTTGCTGACCATCTTCACCCTTTTGGCCAGTGCACAGCAGAAACCGTCGTTTATTCCCCAGCCAGAGAATATTGCATGGATGGAAGGCTCGTTTGTCATCAACAAGAAAACATCTATCAGTACTGCGAGTGCTACGCTTAGGCCTGCTGCTGAATATTTGGCATCTATCTTGTCGAAGTCAACAGCAGTTGAACCGAAACTGAAAAAGCATGGTGGTACGATTCGCCTTTCACTCTCTGAAAATATTGCTGAGAGTGGCTATATGCTTACCGTTACTCCTAAACTGATCACTATTGTTGCAGGTGATTATCAAGGAGTTGTCAATGGTATTAGCACACTCCGACAGATGCTTCCCGAGAAGGCTGTCCAACAGGAGAAGGTTGCCTCATCAGCCTCCTTGCTACCATGTTGTAAGATTCTCGATGCGCCGCGTTTTGAGTGGCGAGGTATGCACCTCGATCCGTCTCGCCATTTCTTCACGAAGGAAGAAACGAAGGAACTGCTCGATGTGCTTGCACTTTATAAGATTAACAAACTACATTGGCATCTTACCGATGATCAGGGTTGGCGTATTGAAATCAAGAAATACCCATTGCTTACTGAGCGAGGCGCCTGGCGCATTCCTAATAATCAGGACACCATTTGCGTGAATCGTGCTCATGCAACTGACGACCCTGACATGCTCCTACCTGGGCAGACTTCAGACATCAAAGGCACAGGTGAGCGCTGGAGAGGTGCTGAATATGGTGGATTCTATACGCAGGACGATATTCGTGAAATTGTTGCATATGCTCGTCAGCGTGGTATTGATATTGTACCAGAAATTGATATTCCTGGCCATAGCCTTTGTGCCATTGCTAACTACGAAGGTTTGGCATGTACCGAAAAGACTGGTTGGGGAAAGTTCTTCACAACACCGCTCTGTCCTGGTAAGGATCGTGCTCTTGAATTCTGCAAGGACGTCTATCGAGAGATATTCGATCTCTTCCCTTACCACTACGTCCACATTGGTGGTGATGAGGTTGACTGGAGCCATTGGAAGCGTTGCCCAGACTGTCAGAAGCGAATGCGCGAGAACCGCCTGAAGACAGAAGCAGAACTACAATCGTGGTTCCTTCATCAGATGGAGCAGTTCTTTAATGAGAACGGCCGCGATATGGTAGGATGGGACGAAATCATTGCAGGTGGACTTTCGGCAACGAGCACTGTGATGTGGTGGCGCGCCTGGAACAAGGATGCTATTCAGGATGCGGTTCGTCATGGAAATCGGGTGGTTTGTTCACCCACGAGTTATTTCTATCTCGATACAACGCCTGCTACCATTGACTTAAGTGGCATCTATAACTTTAATGCACAGCCCGATGACATCACGCCCGAACAGCAGAAACTCGTTATCGGTGTACAGGGAAATCTTTGGACGGAATGGGTTCCCACGCGTGAAAGGATGTATTATCAGGCGTTCCCGCGCATGCTTGCTGTGGCTGAACTCGGTTGGAGCAAACTCCAAAACAAGGACTTCGATGACTTCCAGCGCCGACTTCTGCCTCATTATGATCGTTTGCAACAACTCGGTGTTATATACCGCCGTCCCGATTTGAAGGGATTCTCTTCTTCAAATGTCTTTACCGATGAGGCCTTAGTTGATGTTACTTGTCACGACCCGTCAGCCATCATTCGATATACAACAGATGGTTCTATTCCTCAGGCAACATCGAAACGCTATGAAGGTCCGTTTACAATTAGTGAGAACACCGATTTCGCATTCCGCATTTTTGCACCTGATGGCCACAAAGGTCAGACTGTTCTCTGCACATATCGCAAGGAAGACTTCGCACCGGCTTATCCTCTTGACAGCCTAAGAACTCTGCCCGAGAAAAAGGCGGAAGTCTTCGACGTGGGTGGTGAGAATACGGCAGGAATGTCTGCAGCAACTTCTTCTGACACGTCTTCTGAATCTCCCCTGAAATCAGGCCTTTGCTGTGAGTGGTACGACTACGAAGGTCCGCGTTGTGCAGACATCGATCAGGCACCATTGTTGGCAACGCTTGTTGCTCCTGAAGTATGTATCCCCGATAGTTGTCGTGATAATATTGGTCTGATTCTTTCTGGTTTCATCGAGGTTCCTGCAGATGGCATCTATACTTTCGCCTTAAACTCCGACGACGGAAGTTACCTGATGCTTGATGGGAAAATGGTTGTCGACAACGATGGCGAACATTCGCCGAATCTATTGGTTGGTCAGCATGCTATGCGTCGTGGCCTACACCCTCTTCTTGTTCGTTATTTCGACCATAACGGCGGACTGCTTGAACTTACTGTTACTGACCAACAAGGCAATCCTGTTCGTGTCGGTTATTTCCATTAAAAGCAATTGGTAAATGATAGATAGTTGAATTATTCATCTATATATAAAAGGCGGTGATTCACCGCCTTTATTTATATCCTATTGGGATTAACATTTTGTTCTGATAACACACCGATATAAAACTCGGCTATCGGGTAGTAGATTAACTCTTTCGCTTACCTATTATTATATTGAATTTCCCAGAAACTTCGATGGCGAAACGTCATAGGTGCGTTTAAAGACACGGGAGAATGTTGTGGCATCAGTAAAGCCGCACAGTCGCGCCACTTCAGCAATCGTTATGTCAGGTTTAGTCTGCAGCAATTGTCGTGCTTTCTTCATCTGAATTGCCGTAATGTAAGTCTTTGGCAGTTCTCCATTTGCGGTTTGTAGTTTTCTGCGCATTGTGCTCACGCTCATATTCATAGCCATAGCCACAGCTTCTACACTGCTATCTCCGCTTTCCATACATTTCTCAACAGTTTCCACCAACTGCATCAGGAACTCGTCGCCAGTTTTCTCTTCGGCTGCATCTTCGCTTTCAACGGTGTTCATGCGGTTGTGAAGATCTGCATTCTGTTTTTGCAATTGGTCAATCTTCGCCATCAGTTCGTCCGTGTGAAGATGGGCTCGGCGACGGTATTGGCGAACGACGAACCAACCTGCAGCCAGTAATAAAAGAATTACACCCAATGCCATAAACTCTTTGATGCGGTGGCTCAAACGCTCGTCTTCATTCAACTTTTCCAATTCGCTTTGTCCGTATTCTGCAGCATATTTCTGGAGTAATTCGCCAGTTTCCCTATCGTAAAGAGAATCACGAAGGCTTTCGTATCGGTCCATATGTTCAACTGCAAGCGCCGGGTCTGTTCGTTTCAGGATTCCATAGAGTGCCTTGTGAGTCTGAGCCTCATTGTAGATGTCGTTTTGCTGGATGAAAATCTCCAGGGCCTCGTTAAGGTAGACTAACGCCTCAGGATATTTCTTCTGTTGGCGCAAGAGTAGTCCCATCTGATTGCATGCTATTGCCAAAGAGTGGAGGTTGCCATCCTGTCTAAATTCGGGAATCGCTTGGTTCAATGCCTTCATGGCTTCTTCAGGTCGCTCAAGGTTGATGAGTGCGGCTGCACGTTGAGATTGGCGAACAGCAGCCTTGTCGAGACGTCCAGCGGCCATTTCGATATCATAGGCCTTCGTGGCATAACTGAGTGATTCCTCATCTTTCTCCAAATGGTGGTATACTTCTGAAGCTATTCCATAGATGATAGCAAGTCGGCGTTCGTTACCGGCTTTCTTGCTGTATTCGATGGCTTTCAAGATATAGTGCTCTGCTTCCTGTGGCTGGCGCATGCTCATATAGATGCTGGCCAGTGTGTTTAGAGACGATGAAATGTTGTCAGGATCACCAGATTTCATATCCAGTTCGTTACATTCCTTCGCGTATTTAGCGGCTTCTTTGAAATATCCCTGTCGGATATTTACGACAGCCAGCAATGATAGGCAATCGGCTTCAATAATTCGGTTGTTGCCTACACGACATAAGGGCAATGCACGCTTTGCATATTCACATGATTGTTTATACTGTTGGATGTCGTTATAGTGCTCTGCTGCCCAATACCATGTCTGTTGGCGTATTGTATCCATCGGCGTGTTCTGATCGAATGTCATCGGTTCGTCCAAAAGTCCTTCTTTCAGTAATTCTTCGAAGAAAGAATTTGCAGTGGCAACAGATTGATGGTGGTTAAATTCCTGCAATAGCCGTTCAGCCTTGTCTTCTTTCTTATTATTATCTGCAGCCATTAAATTTTCAGTAGTTGTCTGTGTTTTCTTGGTTGGCGCCTGAGCATTTGCTTCAACCGCTATGCTTCCAGCCCAGACGATGATACAGACCATTGTCAGCAGAACTGCTACTGTGAGCATTCCTTTTTGTTGAGATCGATCTTTATCAATCATAGGTATTAATAGTTGTAGAAGTAAATAATTGGTTTCTGCCTGCAAAAATAGTGACAATATTTCATATTTCCAAATATTTTCGATTCTTTATTTTGGTCTGTGGATATAGCAGTGTACTTTCTGTTTTTCCTTTTTTTTGTTGCTTGCGTTTCTTGTACCTGTTTTAGAATTTCTGAAACAAGTAAATGAATAGGAATCACGCAATTAGAACAATGTCTGCGACGTAAGTTAGACGCCCATCTGTTTTCATCTTTTCCCTATTTGCAATCATAATTCAGCGTATAATGAATAATTCTTTATTTTGGAAGAAATCGTCAGAAAGTTGGGAGAAATTGTCATGTGGATTATCTAGTTTTTTAGTATCTTTGCAGCACTCATTTGAAGCACCAGAAATACTGTCAGTTTTCATTTAGGCTGATGATGAAACTGGTGTTAAAGTAATAGTTGTATTTAGTAAAAGACTGTGAAGTCTTACACTTGAGTACCGATTGGTACAAATCATATAGTTTATAAAGATTGTTTTAGTGTTTCATAATGAAGTTGGGAGCGTTCGTGAGAATCCTCCCAATTGTTGTATGTTCGTATGCCCCTTGCTTATTTATTTAAAACACTTATTAGGGTTTGTGAAAAAGTTTGAATATTTGTGCGCAAAATTATGAAATATGTGACTTTTTTAGGTCGTGAAAGAAATCGTCGCAAGGTTGGGAGAAATCGTCATTTGGTTTTTCTGCTTTTTTTATATCTTTGCAATAGATTCTTTATTATTAAAAATTATTATGTGTTTTTTGAAGTGTTGTAGGCTGTGAAGTCTCTTCGCAAAATTACTTACTAAACTTTTCGACATATAGTTTTTTAAATTGTTTTAGTGTTTCATAATAATATTGGGAGTACTCGTGAGAATACTCCCAATATTTATGGATTTAATGTTTCTTCTTTTACCATTCTATAGTTCTTCACTGATGGCTAAAATTGTATTTCTAACTCTTCGCGCTGTCGTTTGAAGGATAGTGTCCTCGTCAGCACCTTTAGCCCCCATATAAACATCGGGATTTGAAAACTCCATTCGGCTTTTCATCGGCTCACGTGCTGAGAAATGGAACTCGTTGACGCCGGTCTCTTTATGAATGCGGCAGATGTTTTGCTCATTCACACCACAACCAGCAAGAATGTTTATTCGCCCTTTTGCTTGTACTTGCAGTTGGCGGAGTAAGGGAATTCCCAGTTCGGCTGTTGGTTGCTGACCAGAGGTTAACACTCGGTTGAATCCCTGAGCGATGAGTTCTTCGAGTGCTTCAACGGGATTGGCGCAGCGGTCGAATGCTCGGTGGAAGGTCACTGAGAGTTGGGAGTCCGTCATTAAGGCTTGTGGATCTGGATTTTCGACGTCTTTAGCAGCCTTCATCAGTTTTGCGTTCGCCTCAGTATCTAAGGTTCCGTCAGGACGGAGACAACCAAAGACAACTCCATCGGCACCAAGTTCACGACAAATGCGAATATCGGCAACCATTCTTTCTATTTCAAGATCGGAATAGAGAAAATCACCACCACGAGGACGAATAATCACATGAAGGCGTGTGGGTTTCAGTCCTTGTTGGGCGCCTTCGTCAAGAACGCGCCTTGCCAACAGAATCTCACCATAAGATGGCGTTGTGCCGCCTTCTGGGATTCCGGCACATAGTTCCACACGATCAGCACCGCCTTGTTGAGCGGCAATGCAACTTTCTACGCTGTTGGCACAGACTTCAAACAATTGTTGACTCATACTTTTTTCGATGTTGAGAAACTGTTGACTATTTCTATTTTGACCTTGGGAGTATCTTCCTTTGTTAGTTGATATTGAAAGCCTTTTTATTATTCCTGTCGATTGCGAAACAGAATTATTGCGATTTGCCATTGAGTGATTTGGCAATACGGCTAAGACCTTCCGTCAAGCGTGCACGCTGGGTTGCTATATTGATGCGGATGAATCCTTCGGCACCATACATTGAACCACTATTCACCCATACATGAGCATCGCGAAGGAGTTTTTCCTCGAGTTCATCAGCAGAGAGCCCTAAGGCCGTGATGTCTACCCAGACAAGATAGGTTCCTTCGAGTCGGAAGACTTTCAGTTGAGGAAGTTGTTCGGCAAAGAACGTTAGCAATGCCTGATAGTTTTCCCAAAGATATTGGTTGAGTTCTTCAATCCAACTCTCACTTTCGTTATAAGCCGCTTCAAGCGCTACGGGCCCGAATGGGTTGACGTCGCAAATCTCATTGATATTAATGGCTCGGTCAATTCGTCGGCGTGTTTCCGCATCAGCACAAATAATATTGGCAATCTGCAATCCAGCGGTGTTGAATGACTTAGAAGGAGATGTGCAGATGACGGGAAGGAGTCTTTCTCCCGACAAATTCTCTGACGAGATGGGTTTATTTCCATTAGATGATTTCTCTGTTGATGGGACTATTGTGCCGAAAGGAATATATTTGTAGCCGGGCATTATGAGTTCACAATGGATTTCGTCGCTGACGATGCGAACCTGATGCTTCTGGCAGATGTCATTCATTTGCTGCAATTCCTCGTGAGTCCATACGCGTCCGGCGGGGTTGTGAGGATTGCAGAGAAGGAAGACGGTTGTCTTTTCCTCTGCACATTTTGCTTCAAAGTCGGCCCAGTCTACTTCGTAGGTGCAAAGAGAATCCTCGCAGTTTACTACTTTCAGTTTACTCTCGAGCACTTCGCATCCGTTATTGCGGATTGATGAGAAAAAACAATTGTAGACAGGGGTGAGGACCAAAACGCGTTCGCCAGGCATAGTGAGCGCTTTCAGCACTGCAGAGATGGCTGGAACTACGCCCGTTGTGTACTGAATCCATTCTCGTTTGATTTCCCACTGGTGACGACTCTCAAACCAACTGATGATGGCGTCATAGTAGGTCTCGGGCACGAAAGAATAGCCAAACACGCCATGATCAATACGGCGCTGCAGCGCTTCGCGAATAGCAGGTGCAGCCTCGAAGTCCATATCTGCAACCCAAAGGGGAATGATGTCCTGAAGTTCAGTCTCATCCCACTTCATGCAGTTTGAATTGCGGCGGATAACGGTTTTGTCGAAGTTATACATTGTTGTTAGTAGTTGGTAAGGTGGAACTGAGGAACAGGAGATAGGGGAATTCCCCCTTACTCCTTATTTCCTTGTCTCGATTACGCAGTCGTTAGGCTGGCGCACGTTCTTGTCATAAGTGATGGAGCCGATGCTGTCAGCAACGATATGGCCGCTTGTTGGGTTCTTGATGTTTTCGATATGTCCGCGAATATCGGCTTCAACGGTAGTATATTCAAACACTCGGTCGCACTGGGCATCAAAGGTGCAGTTTTCGAGCACGAGATTGTCAACATAGCATAACAGTTGCTCACCAGCCAGATGACAATTGACGAGGCGAACGTTCTTTGAATGCCACGCAAGATACTCGCCGTCGAGAATAGAATCGTAGACGGTGACGTTTTCACATTCCCAGAAAGAGTCTTTCGTGAGAATCTTCGCATTGTGAATTTCCACGTTCTTGCAGTATTGGAACACATATTTCGAATCGCTTTCCAGCCCGTCAACGTAGATGTTGTGAGAGAACATGAACGGATAGGTACCACCTTGCAACTTCACATTCTTCAGTCTGAGGCCGTCCACCTTCCAGAAAGTCTCGTCGGCGTCGGTAATCTCCACGTTCTCGAGTTCCACATTCTTCATCTCGCGGAAGAACTTTGGACCATCGATGCGTGAATTTGTCATTTGAAGGTCGTTCGTGTACCAAATGGCAGAACGCGACTCTGGTGCGAAATAGCAACTGTCGATACGGGCTCCGTCGACGTGCCACCAAGGATATTTGCCATAGAACTTGCAGTTGCTGGCTTCCATATTCTGGCACTGCTTGATGCCCGATTCACCATCAGTGATGATGATGTTTTCCAGCCGAAGATCGTGTTCGGCAAACAACGGGCGCTCGCCACCAAATTCTTTATCTTTGATTAGTTTCATTTTGCTTTGTCTTGTATTATCCTATTTAATTGTTGTCTTTTGAAGTCTTAATGGTCATATGTTGAAATTCAGGGTGCAAAGTTACGAAAAAAAACGCAATCAACAAGCACTGTTCTTCATGTTTAGATTTAATTGGCAAAAATAATGCGTAAAATAGTGATTCGAGTTTGATTTCGAGTGGGATTATCTTTGATAATATTTCTAATTAGATAGTCCTTCCACATAATAATCTAAAAGAGCCCCGCCAATCTTTCTATAGACTAGCGGGGCATCCTATTTTTATGGTTCAATTGGCAATCAGAAAAACTTTATTGCAGGATCTGAAACTTGCGATTTCTGATTCGTCAATTGCAATCAGTCACCTTCGTTTAGAGGTTCGGGTTGATCTTCGACCACTCAGCAACTGGGGGAACGATGTTGAGCGTTACGAGTTCGTCGCGCATCTTGCAGAGATGCTCATAAGAAGCATCGAGTTTTGCATTCTCCTCGGGCAGACCCTGGGGAACTTCGAAGTGTGCACCAGTTGCATCGAGAGTAGTCTTCATGGCCATCATGATGTGATCGTACTTGTCGGTCTTCACGTATGTGCCAACAGGGAAGCGGAAAGGCTCACCACCCATAGCCGAACGAATCATCTCAACAGAGAGATAAGCAGGGCTCTGGAACGAAGAGCGGCCACGCAACTTGATGATAGCAGCACCACCCTGGGTAACGTCCTTCTTCATCTGCTCCCACTCCTCAGCGGGGAATTCAGCAGTACCGATGATATCAGTGAGTTTGCGGCCGGCGATTTCTACGTGAGAACCGAATACGGCCATCTGCTCGCCGTGACCACCATAGGTAGCACAGCCCTTAATCTCGCTCTGCTTTACGCCGAACTTCTTGGCAAGAGCCGACTGCAGACGAGTTGTGTCGAGACCAGCGAGAGTTGTAACCTGACAAGGTTTCAAACCACTATAGAGCAGTGTAACCAGACCTGTGAGGTCAGCTGGGTTGAAGATAATCACGACGTGCTTCACATCGGGGCAGTACTTCTGGATGTTCTTACCCAGTTCTTCAGCAATTTTGCAGTTGCCGGCGAGCAGGTCCTCACGAGTCATACCTTCCTTACGGGGAGCACCACCAGAAGAGATGATGTACTTAGCATCGCGGAAAGCCTCTTCGGCGTTAGTTGTAGCAGTGATAGTTGCTTCGTCGAAACCGCTCTGGCGCATTTCCTCAGCCACACCCTCGGGTGAGAACACATCATAGAGACACAGGTTGCTGGTAAGGCCCATCATCAGTGCTGACTGAGCCATGTTGGATCCGATCATGCCGGCTGCGCCGACGATGACGAGTTTGTCGTTAGTTAAGAATGCCATTTTGATTTACTTTTATAATTTATGATTTACGATTATTTCTAAGTGTTTGCAAAGGTACAAAAAAAGTTTAGAGTTGAGGGATGAAAGTGGTGAGTTTTTTTGCATGGAAATGTTATTTATTCTAAAAATGGAGTTTATGCAGGTCGGTTGGTGAGTCGCAAGTGCCTCGTATAAGGGTTGAGCACAATTCAGAACGAGTTTTTGACGGTTTTGGCTTTCGGCTGACATCTTGTCGGAGAAGTGGAGAATCTATTTGAAAGAATCGTAAGAATTGTGTTTGTTTTTTTCCAAATCTCTTGCAGAATTAATGGATTTTTTTTACTTTTGCAATTAATTCAACAAGTGAGGTGCTCATGTGGCATTCTCAACAAATCAACTAAACAAAGCAAAAGATGGAAACACAGAAGATTCCCTTGTATAAATTTCGCCGATTTGGAGAGAAAATCAGCGATACATTTGCCTTTGTCGGTGATAACTTCAAGACGTTGTTGAAGTTCGTGACTTGTGCCATTCTGCCTTTCGCGCTAATTGGCGGACTCGCAGGAAATGGCTACATCAACGGACTTGCCTCAATTATTCAGGGAAGTTCCGCCGGAGATCCTTCGACGGAAAGCCTGATTGGAACAGGTGTTTCCTACGCAGGGCTCCTGTTGGTGATTCTCCTTGGCTATGTCGCACTCTTTGCTGCGGTCTATGGGCTGATGCGCGTTTATGCCGACCGCGAAAATGGACTTCGGGGGCTCACTTGGAAGGAGTTCAAACCGATGTTCACCCATTTGGTGAAGCGCGGCCTTAAGTTGATGTTATTCATTTTCGTCATCACAATTCTGGCTTGTGTTTTGCTCGGCGGACTGATCGGTCTTCTTGGTGATGAGAACCTGATGGTTCTCTTTTTCCTGATTTTCTACGTGCTGTTGCTCATCATCATTATGCCCTTGATGCTGATGACGCCTATCTATCTCTTTGAAGATGATATCAAACTCTTTCCTGCGCTGAAGAAGTCGTTCCACTTGGGATTCCCAACCTGGGGAGGAATCTTCGCTGTTCTCATTGTGTTGGAGTTGATAGTGGGCGTTGTATCAGGATTGCTCTCTCTGCCTTGGTTAATTGCCTTGTTCGCAAAGATTGCCTTTGGCATTGAGGAAGGCGCTACGGGCTTTGTCGGCACCTTTGGCTTCTCCCTGATGTTCTTTGTGCTGACTGCTTATATGTTGCTGGTTTCGTTCGTCTGCTATGGGCTTGTTGCCGTTGGAATGGCTTATCAATATGGTCATGCAGCAGAGAAGGTTGATCACGTAAGCGGTCAGCCCGAAGAAGAAAAGATGGAATTGCCCGTTTACGGCGAAGAGAATTTTTAAACCGAAATAATCATTCAAACTATAATGCCTATGACTATTAACGAACGAATTCAGGCCTTGCGCTCCGAGATGGAGCGTGAGAATCTGGCTGCCTATATCTTCACCAGCACTGATCCGCACAATGGTGAATACGTGCCCGACCATTGGAAAGGACGCGAATGGATTAGTGGTTTCAACGGCTCTGCTGGTACTGCTGTGGTCACGATGAATGCTGCCGCACTTTGGACAGATTCACGCTATTTCCTCGCTGCTGAGGAGCAACTGCGCGGAACGGAATTCCAGTTGATGAAGTTGAAGATTCCCGGAACACCGACAATTCCTGAATGGCTTGGCGAACAACTTCGTGATAGCCGTTCTAAGGAAGTCGCTGCCGACGGAATGACCAATTCGGCTGCCTTCATTGAAGAACTGATTGCCGATCTTCGGAAGGAAGGCGGATTGACACTTCGCACCAACTACGACCCGCTGAAATTCATCTGGAACGACCGTCCGTCGATTCCTACAAATCCTGTGGAGATTCATCCGCTGAAATATGCAGGTGAAGACACTCCTTCTAAACTTACCCGCATTCGCGAGGCTCTGCGTCGTCAGCATGCTGACGGAATGCTCGTTTCGGCGCTCGACGATATCGCTTGGACGCTGAATTTGCGCGGAACCGACGTGCATTGCAATCCCGTCTTCGTGAGTTATCTGCTCATCTCGCAGACCACTACCACCTTATTTATAAATAAGGCGAAACTACCGCTCAACGTTCAGACCTATCTGCAGGATTGCGGAATCAGCATTGACGATTATTCAAATGTTGCAAAGGGTTTGCAGGACTATTTCGAGTACAACATTCTGCTCGACCCGAACGAAACTTCATACACGCTGCTGAAGGCAGTAAGGCGTGAGATTGTCAGGGGCTCTTCTCCCATCGCCACCATGAAGACCATCAAAAACCCTACGGAAATTGAGGGATTTCGCCGCGCTATGATTAAAGATGGCGTTGCAATGGTGAAATTCCTCAAGTGGCTGAAACCAGCAGTAGAGGCAGGAGGACAGACTGAAATCTCTCTCGATGAGAAACTTACGGCGCTGCGTGCAGAGCAGGAGGACTTCCGTGACATTTCCTTCGATACGATTTGTGGTTACGAGAAGCACGGGGCGATTATTCACTATGAGGCAACTCCCGAAACGGATATTCCCGTAGAACCGCACGGATTGCTGTTGCTCGACAGTGGTGCTCAGTATCTGGACGGAACGACTGATATTACCCGCACGATGGCCCTTGGTCCTATTTCAGATGAACAGCGCCATATCTACACGCTTGTTCTGCGCGGTCACATCCAACTTTCGCGCTGCATCTTCCCACGTGGAGCCGCAGGAACTCAGATGGACGTTCTCGCCCGTCAGTTTATGTGGCGCGAGGGTCTGAACTATCTTCACGGAACAGGTCATGGGGTAGGGCAGTATCTGAATGTTCACGAGGGTCCTCATCAGTTCCGAATGGAGTGGAAACCCGCTCCGTTTGTCGAGGGAATGACTGTCACCGACGAGCCGGGAATCTATCTGCCAAACCGTTTTGGTGTGCGCATTGAGAACACCCTGCTCATCACGCCTTATATGGAAGGTGAGTTCGGTCCGTTCCTGCAGTTCGACCCGCTGACCCTTTGTCCTATTGACCTTACGCCAATTGTGCGTGAGGAGATGCTTCCCGAGGAAATCAGTTGGCTCAACGCTTATCATCAGCACGTCCTCGAAACCCTCTCTCCCTACCTCGATGAAGACCATCAGGCTTGGCTCCGCGAGGCTTGTAGGGCAATATAGATAAATAAAGTGGCAAGGAGCAAATGGAAACTTGAAAGAAACGAGAGAAACCATAAAGTTTAAAAACGACCTCAAGCGTGTTCATAGCAACCTGAGAAACTATTCTCTTGTCCCTCGCCCCTTGTCCTTTGTCCCTAAGAAATAAAACAACCCATTAAACATAACAATTATGATTGAAGCAATTATCACTGGAATTTTGGCTGGTTTCATTGCCAGCAAAATCACTGGCGGCGAAGGTAAAGGCTGCTGGATTGACCTCTTCCTGGGTCTTATTGGTGGTGTCGTCGGCAACTGGCTTTTGGGCCTTCTCGGCATTTCATGGGAACCCAGTTGGTTGAGCAATATCGGTACTGCAATCATCGGTGCTGTCATTGTTCTCTGGATCTGGGCAAAGATTTCGAAGAAGTAGGCAGAGACAAGATTTCTGCAAAATTGAAAGTAACCTGCTGAAGGGCCTGACTAAAGTTGGGTCTTTCTTGCTGGTTTTGCCAACAGTTAGAGATTGTTTAGCTAGACTTACTAACAATTCGCAACCTCTCAGATTTCAAAAAATCTGGCCTCATTTTGGCGTACGTTTCCAAGAAGTTCTCCTTCGGCCGAAAAAACGCCTAAATTTCGCAAAGTCGCAACGTATTGATAATCAGTGAGTTGCGATTTATAATGGTCTTTTGGTTTAATAAAAGGTGTGCTTTTAGTCAATAAAAGCACACCTTTTGAGGTTAGAAAGCACATCTCTTTAGGTTAGAAAGATGGTCTTTATAGGTGTATAAAGCAATGCTCTGTACAGTCAAAAGGCCATCTCTGTATGATAGAAAGGACATCTCTGTAAGGTAGAGAGGTCATCTCTGTATGATAGAAAGCACACCTTTTGATCATCAAAAGCACATCTCTGTATGAGTAAAAGGCCTGCTTTAGACCATTTTGAGCGATTTTCCTTTGATTCAGGGTGTTTGGACTTGGCTCTTAGTCCTTATTTCTTCTTGTTTTTGAGCAAAAAGAACCTTTTTCCAACCTTCTCGTTTCTATTTCGCAATTTTCAAATGTCATGAAAAAGTCAAAGACTTTTCTCGTTTCTTGACAAACGGTCATTTTCGCCTTTCAATCTGAAACTACTTCACGTCAATTCTCTTTTTTCCTCATGTCAATTCTCTATTTTCCCCACGTTAAGTCTCGATTTTCCGATATTATTTCCCCCTTTTTCCGTCAATAATCGACTCGTTTCCAGCATCGATGTTGCTGTTCTCCACATCAATTATCCAATTTGTGTCAGAAACATGAAAAACTCTTTTTTTCGTCTTATTTGGCGAAAAGACAACGAAAAATTTGGCGGATTCGAAAATTTGCAGTAACTTTGCATCCGCTTTTCGTGGCTACTAGTCTGAAATGGCTGGAAAAATGCCCGAAAACGCTGAGTTAGAACGAATTAAACAAATAGTATAACAACTTAAAACCAAAAGGAAGTAAAGCATGATTATTGTACCTGTTAAAGAAGGCGAGAACATCGAAAGAGCCCTTAAGAAGTTCAAGAGAAAGTACGAGAAGACCGGCGTGGTTAAAGAACTGCGTAAGCGTCAGCAGTACAACAAGCCCTCTGTACTGAAGCGCCTGAAGATGGAGCACGCCATCTATGTGCAGAAGTTGCGTCAGAACGAAGAATTATAAAATATTCCTCTGAAAATTTGGTGGTTTGATTTTTTCTTCGTAACTTAGTTGCCAAATATCGAGAAACCCAAAGGCAGCTATGATCGTAGAGGATTTTTTGAACTACCTGCAATATGAGCGCAACCGCTCGGCACGCACGGTGAAGGCCTATGGTGACGACTTGAAGTCGTTTGAGGCATTCTTCAAAAATTTAGATGATCAGCTCTCGTGGGAGTCGGTAGACTCGGACATCATCCGAAACTGGATGGAGAGCATGATGGATAAAGGAAACACTGCCACCTCGATCAAGAGAAGATTGAGTGCGGTGCGTTCCCTTTATCGTTTTGCTTTGTCTAGAGGTGTCGTGGAAACCGATCCGGCTCATGCCGTGATGGGGCCCAAGGGGAAACGACTGTTGCCACAGTTTGTGCGCGAACAGGATATGGACCGTCTGCTCGATGAGTCGATGTGGGGGCCAACTTTTACTGACACGCGCGCACGTACTATTATATTAACCTTCTACAGCACCGGCATTCGCCTCTCGGAGTTGACTGGTCTCGACGACTCAGCCGTTGATCTGGACTCCATGCAACTGAAGGTGACGGGTAAGGGCGACAAGCAGCGCATTGTGCCTTTCGGCAACGAGTTGGCAGATGAACTGCGCCGCTATAAGCAACAGCGCGATGAAACCCTGAGGCGTTCCGACGATGCCTTGTTCGTGACGGATAAAGGACAGCGCATGACGAGTCCGCAGGTGCGCCAACTGGTGAAACTCCACCTTTCCAGGGTGACTACCATGAAAAAGCGTTCGCCACACGTGCTTCGTCACTCTTTCGCAACGGCCATGCTAAACAACGAGGCCGGAATAGAGAGCGTGAAGAAACTGCTGGGCCATTCCCGCTTGTCCACGACCGAGATCTATACGCACACAACGTTTGAGCAACTTCGTAGAGCCTACGACAAAGCACACCCGCGGGAAGACAATTAAAATTTACTAACCTTTTAAAAATAGGAGGTAATTTATGGAAATCAAGATTCAAGCTATCAAGTTCGACGCCACAGACAAACTGCAGGCGTTTGTAGACAAGAAAGTTGGCAAACTCGAAAAGACCTTTGAGGACGTTCAGTTGGCCGAAGTACAGCTGAAGGTGGTGAAACCCGCCACGGCGATGAACAAGGAAACGAGCCTTACTGTGACCGTTCCCGGAAGCAAGTTGTTCGTGGAGAAGACATGTGACACTTTTGAGGAGGGAATAGACCAATGTGTGGATGCTATGAAGGTCCAGCTGACCAAATTCAAGGAAAAATTGAGAAAACAATAAAAAAAAGTCCAAAAAATTTTGGAGATTAAAAAATAAGTCGTATCTTTGCAGCCGTTTTACGACACGTCCTAAAAATGCGATGCCTGACGGCTGCAAGGATTTGCCTCTTTAGCTCAGTTGGCCAGAGCACGTGATTTGTAATCTCGGGGTCGTTGGTTCGAATCCGACAAGAGGCTCCCAAAGGGAGGAGGGACGGTGACAAAACCAAAAGTTGCGTCAGCCGAAAGCTGTAGACAGAGCGAGTCGCAGCAGGACGTCAAAACAAAATAATGGGTGGTTTCCAGAGCGGCCAAATGGGGCAGACTGTAAATCTGTTGTCTTTCGACTTCGGTGGTTCGAATCCATCACCACCCACTCTTCACAGAAGTACGGCATATTCGGCCAAGCCCGAGCGCGAATAAATTTCAAGATGAAGGCTATCCGAACAGGCCACTTTTGCGAAAATGCGGAAATAGCTCAGTTGATAGAGCACTAGCCTTCCAAGCTGGGGGTCGCGGGTTTGAGCCCCGTTTTCCGCTCTCTTGCTGTAATAGCTCAGTGGTAGAGCACTTCCTTGGTAAGGAAGAGGTCCTGAGTTCAACTCTC